>DFKU01000059.1 GCA_002373615.1 Alphaproteobacteria bacterium UBA3637
CGTCGGATGCAAACAGCTTCCACGACCGTGTCTCGTATTTTGAAACTGTTTATTCATGGGAAAGGAGTGTAAGCTATGGCAAGAGTCAAACGCGGAACAACCGCTCATGTAAAGCACAAGAAAATTTTGAAACTGGCCAAAGGGTATCGCGGTCGTAATTCCAAAGTTTTCCGTGTTGCAAAAGAAAAAGTGGAAAAAGGTCTGCAATACGCTTATCGTGATCGCAGAGCTAAAAAAACCGAAATGCGCCAACTCTGGATTGTCCGTATCAATGCGGCAGTTAGGGCAAATGGCATGGTTTATTCCCGATTTATGGACGGCTTGTCCAAGGCCGGTATTTCCTTGGACCGAAAGGCATTGGCTGCCATCGCTTTAGATGAGCCCAAGACTTTCGCTGAATTGGTGGAAAAAGCCAAAGCGGCCCTGAAATAATCAGGAAGAAAATAAAAGAACCGTTTGGATGATTTTCCAGACGGTTTTTTTCTTGTCTTTTCCCATAAAAAAGTGTATAAAGAGATAATTCAACAAAAGGATGCAAAATGCAAAACAAATTAAATGAAATAAAAGAAAAGGTATTACCCGCCATTGAATCCGCTAAAACTTTGGCAGATTTGGATGCTGTGCGCGTGGGTGTGGTGGGAAAAAATGGCTCACTGACAGGGCTGATGAAGGAACTGGGGGGCTTGTCAGTTGAAGAAAAAAAGACCTTTGGTGCTATTTTAAACACCGTTAAAACGGAAATTATGACGGCCATTTCCGATAAAAAGCAAGCCCTTGAAACGGCCGAATTAAATGACAGATTGGCCAGTGAATCTGTGGATGTGACTTTGCCGGTGCGCCCCACCCATCAAGGCCGAATTCACCCCATTACGCAGGCGACAGAAGAAGCCTTGGCTATTTTTGCTCAAATGGGCTTTGAATTGGCAGAAGGGCCAGATATTGAGGACGATTGGCATAACTTTGAAGCCTTGAATATGCCTAAAAATCATCCGGCCCGTCAAATGCAGGCAACCTTCTTTTTCCCGAATAAAAATCTGTTACGTACGCAAACATCCGGCGTTCAAATTCGGACAATGGAAAATAAACAGCCCCCCATTCGGATTGTATGCCCCGGGCGGACTTATCGGCGCGATTATGATGCGACCCATACACCTATGTTCCACCAAATTGAAGGGTTGGTGATTGACGAAAAGACAAATTTGGCGAACTTAAAGTCGGTATTATTTGAATTTTTCAAACTCTTTTTTGAAACAGAGAATGTTAAATTAAGATTCCGTACTTCCTACTTTCCATTTACAGAGCCATCTTACGAAATAGATTTAGGCGGTGCTATGGCCAACAATATCGGTAAAGAATGGTTGGAAATGGGGGGCTGTGGCATGGTGGATCCCAGAGTGTTAAAAAACTGTGGCATTGACCCTGAAAAATATCAAGGTTTTGCCTTTGGGGTAGGACTGGATCGACTGGCTATGATGAAATACGGTATTCCAGATTTACGGCCTATGTTTGAAGCAGATATGAAATGGATTAAGCACTATGGCTTTGTGCCACAGGATATTCCTTCAATGGTAAACGGACTTTCTATGAATGGAGGTAAAAAATGCGATTAAGTTTGACAACTTTAAAAAGATATTTAGAAACAACAGCAACCCCCAAGGAAATTGCGGATAAATTGACCGCTATCGGGTTGGAAGTGGAAGAAATCCAAGATTTGGCCACGTCCTTACAGGGCTTTATTGTGGGTGAAATTAAATCTGTGGAACAACATCCCAATGCGGACAGACTTCATGTTTTGCGTGTCTTTGATGGGGAAAAAGATTTGCAAATCGTGTGTGGGGCGCCTAATGTGCGGGTTGGCTTAAAATCCATCTTGGCACTCCCCGGATGCTTGATTCCAAAATTCAATGAAGAATTAAAGGCCGGTGTCATTCGTGGCGTGGAATCCAACGGGATGCTGTGCGCCGAAGATGAGCTTTTAATCGGGGAAGATCACACAGGGATTATTGAATTGGATACAGATAAACCGGCAGGTACCCCTGCGGCAGAGGCCTTGAATGCTGATGTTGTTTTTGATGTCAATGTGACCCCAAATCGCCCAGATTGTCTGGGGGTAAAGGGGGTGGCTCGTGATTTGGCCGCTACAGGAATTGGTACATTGATTACACCAAAAACATCTGAAATTAAAGGAACTTTCAAATCCCCTGTGGATGTCAAAATTGAAACACCAGCATGCCCTATTTATACAGGGCGCTATATTAAGGGCGTCAAAAACGGAGAAAGTCCTGAATGGATGAAAAAGGCTTTGATTTCAGCAGGGTTACGCCCAATTTCTGCATTGGTAGATATTACTAACTATTTGAATATTGCTGAATGTCGCCCACTGCACGTTTTTGATGCGGATAAGCTAACGGGAAATATTATTGTACGTCAGGCAATCGAGGGTGAAAAACTGCAAGCCCTTGATGATAAAGAGTATACTTTAATGCCTGAAGTGGCCGTTATTGCTGATGAAAAATCGGCACAAAGTATTGCCGGCGTAATGGGGGGCGTGGATACTGCTGTTTCGGCGGATACCAAAAATGTGTTTTTGGAAAGCGCTTATTTTAATCCGGTGGATGTTGCCAAGGCCCATATTAAAACAGGGGCAGAATCTGATTCTTGCGCCCGCTTTGAACGTGGGGTGGATCCTGCCAGTTGTGTGGCAGATAACATTACAGCCACTCAAATGATTTTGGATTTGTGTGGTGGGGAGCCTTCAGAAATCGTGATTGCTGGGGCTGAGCCCGATTGGCATCACGAAATTGATTTTAACTGGAATGAAGTGGAACGCCTGACAGGGCTTAAAATTGCACCTGAAAAAATGCAAACCATTTTGAAATCCCTGGGTTTTGGTGTGGATGGAAATAAAATTTCCGTTCCTTCTTGGCGCTTTCATGATGTAAAGTTGCCAGCCGATGTGGTGGAAGAAATTGTGCGTATTTATGGGCTGGAGGAATTGCCTGATGCCCCCATGCGCCCGGAAAAATTATCGGCAGGGATTTTGCTGGCTAATCAATCGCGGGAAAGGACTGTACGTCGTGCCTTGGCAGAGCAGGGGCTTAATCAAGCGATTACTTGGTCGTTCTGTGATTCCAAGCTTGCTAAATATTTTGGCAGTAAAGGCGTTCGCTTAGAAAACCCGATTTCCTCGGATTTGGATGAAATGCGCCCCAGCTTGGTGGTAAATCTACTCTCCGCTGTGGCACGCAATCAAGCAACGGGTACAAATGATGTCCAATTGTTTGAGGTGGGTCCTGAATTTTATTCAGATAAGGTGGACGAACAACGCCTGGTCGCCTGTGGGGTAAGGGCAGGGAACTACCTTCCCAAATCATGGAATGAGGCTGTGCGCTCAGTGGATGTTTTTGATGCCAAAGCGGATGCCTTGCGCGCCTTGAAGGCCGCCAATGCCCCGGATAATTTAATTATCTATCGGAATGCCCCCACTTGGTATCATCCGGGACGTTCTGGAGCTTTCCAATTGGGCAAGAACATTGTGGCTGTTTTTGGTGAAATTCACCCGCAAGTTTTAAAGGCCTTTGATATTAAAACGCCTGTGGTTGCTTTTGAGGTGTATTTGGATGCCATTCCTATGCCCAAAAATAAGAATGGAAAAATGCAGAGCGCTGTCCAAAAATCGGCCTATCAGGCTGTTATACGCGACTTTGCCTTTGTGATGGATAAGGGCGTGGAGGCACAAAAACTCCTTGCCACTATTCAAAATGTGGATAAAAATTTGATTAAAGGCGTCTCTGTCTTTGATGTCTATGAGGGCGATAAGCTCCCCGAAGGCAAAAAGCAAATTGCCGTTCAGGTCGTCATTCAATCCATGGATAAGACATTGACAGATAAGGAAATTGAAACTTTATCCACGCAGATTTTGAACTTTGTGACTAAAGCCACGGGGGCAGAATTGCGTAAGTGATTTCCTCAAAAATTAAAGCCCCGATTTTTTCGGGGCTTATTTTAACACTTCGGATAACCGGTCAGGTGTTCCTTTTCGCGTTTATAAAATTCGTGGGCTTCCACAATCAACTTGCGCGCATCATCAGGGCCCAAAAAGTTCTTGATCTTCACAGACTTTTTTTCCAAAATTTTATAGTCTTCAAAAAAGCGCTTCAGCATTTTAAGTAAGTGTGGTGGCAACTGATTGATGTGTCCATAACATTGATAAGCCGGATCATCTTCATGAATGGCAATAATTTTGTCATCTGATTGACCGCCATCCACCATCTTCATCACACCTATCGGGCGCGCCCGCATAATACACAAAGGTGTTACGGGCATTTGCCCCAAAACCAAAATATCCAACGGGTCATTGTCATCGCAATAAGTCTTTGGAATAAAACCATAATTGGCGGGATAATGAACCGCACTGTACAATACGCGATCCACCTTGACCAGCCCCGAAGCCTTGTCCAATTCATATTTGACTTGAGACCCCTTTGGCACCTCAATAATCGCCGGAACGACCTTTGGAAATAACGGATATAAAGACACTTCATGCCATGGATGCATTTTAAATTCCTCCTTCTTCTGATTCTTCTTTTTCTTCTTCTGTAATGGACGCTAAGGGTTTGACTTTATCTATATTCGCCCCCGGGAAAGCCCCTAAAATCGCCGACACATCAGGTTGTTTTTTCAGGTCTGATAAAACCTGTTGTTCTTTTTTTTCTTTGGCTTCGAATATGGTTGGCGCCCCCCCTGATTTTTGTAGATCCAAAATCCAATTATCCCCTGTCACTGTTTGTAGGAATTTTGTAAGCTCACCCGACAAAGTTCTGGGGGCATTCGGGGCGAAAGAGCATGTAATTTTTTTATCCCCGATTTCAATCAAATGAATCATTCGTTCAATATGAAAAGCCAACATACGCTCGCCTTTATCGCGCGCCAATTTTGCCAATTCCTGCAAAGATTTAAAAGGGGCGGGCTTAGCGGCAGGTTGCGTTTCTTGAACTTGATTTGAAGCTGTTTGAGCTGTTGATATAACAACCGGTTGAACTGCTTTTACTTCTTTTAAAAGTTCTGCCGGGGAAGTAGCTATTTCAGATAAATAGGCCAACCGCACAATCAGCATTTCCAGCGAGAGCAGGGGGAAATCCGCCCGTTTGACTTCCTCAATCCCTTGGGTCAGCATTTGCCACAATGAAGTCAAAGTCCCAACAGAAAGCTTTTCGGACAACTCTTTCAACGTCTTTTCTTCTTCCTTTGTCAAACCATCCGACACTTTTTTATCGGGCACAGCTTTCAGGCAAGTCAAATCGTAGGTAAGCCCCAATAAATCTTGCACAATTGAAACAGGCTCAGCCCCCGAATTATATTGTGATTCCAACAACTTAAAAGCCTCAGTCGTTTTTGCCCCGACAATGGCATCATAGAGTTCAAACAAGCTGGCTTTATTGGCAATCCCCAGCATTTGGCGCACAGATTCCAAAGTGGGCTTTCCCGATAAATGGGTCAGGGTTTGATCCAATAATGATAACGCATCACGCACCGATCCTTCGCCCGCTTTTGCCAATAATCTGGCCGCATCATTGGGGAGTTCCATATTCTCAGCTTTGGCGATTTTTTGCAAGTATT
>DFKU01000037.1 GCA_002373615.1 Alphaproteobacteria bacterium UBA3637
TCGCAATGACAATGAGGGGGTGGAATGTCCACATTCCACTGTCATCCTTGGGGCAGCATCAGCTGAACCCGAGGATCCAGCGGTATGGTATTCTTTATTATTGAATATCATTCTGCTGGATACCCGATCAGGTCGGGTATGACATATTGAATTTATATTATTTGTTTTTTTTAACATAGTTTGCCCCTTTTGTTGAATGTTAAAATGATTAAACCACCGTTTAAAAAAACGGTGGTTATTTTGCGCTGCCGCGCAAAAAATTTCTTAGCAACACTTACATGTGTGTGTGTGTGTGTGTGTGTGTGTGTGTACAAAATCAGGCTTCTGAGCGTTTTGACCTTTTTAAAAATTCCTTTTTTAACACACATTTTTATCCCTTTTTTTAATTTCCTGATTCCTTTTTAGACGAAAATTTTTTGTATGTCAAGACTTATTAAAAAAAAGACTTGCTTTTTTGGGGGAAGTTCCCTAAAATACCTTATTATGACAGAAGAAACGACACATAAAATTCAAGAACAACAGCTGGCGGATGCGCTGTCCGAACGGTATTTGGCGTATGCCTTGTCCACGATCGTGGCGCGGTCTTTGCCGGATGTGCGTGACGGTTTAAAACCTGTGCACCGCCGTTTATTGTGGGCCATGCGTCAATTAAAGTTGGATCCTGACAAAGGCTTTAAAAAATGTGCCCGTGTGGTGGGGGACGTCATTGGTAAATACCACCCGCATGGGGATAGTTCTGTGTATGATGCTATGGTGCGTTTGGCGCAGGATTTTGCAGTGCGCTACCCTTTGGTGGATGGGCAAGGCAATTTTGGCAACATTGATGGGGATGGGGCGGCGGCCATGCGTTATACGGAAGCACGCCTGACCCCTGTGGCACTGGCTTTGATGGAAGGGTTGGACGATAATGCGGTGGATTTTGAGCCCACCTATGATGGCGAAGATGAAGAACCCGTTGTGATGCCTGCCATGTTCCCCAATTTGCTGGCCAACGGATCCAGTGGGATTGCTGTCGGTATGGCCACGAACATTGCGCCCCATAATGTGGGCGAAATCTGCGACGCTCTTTTGTACTTATTACAACACCCGGAGGCCTCGGTTGCTAAATTGACGGACTTTGTGTTGGGGCCAGATTTTCCAACCGGTGGTGTCTTGGTGGAATCAAAGGAAAATATTGTTAAAGTCTATACCGAAGGCAAAGGGCCCTTGAAACTGCGGGCGCGCTGGGAAGTGGAAGATTTGGGACATGGGCAATACCAAATTGTGGTAACGGAAATTCCCTATGGCGTTGTGAAGTCTGATTTGATTATGAAAATCGCCAAATTATTGATGGCGAAAAAGTTGCCCTTGCTGGCCGATATTCGTGACGAATCCGCCGACAAAGTGCGCATCGTGTTGGAGCCAAAATCCCGCTCGGTGGTCGCTGAACAGTTGATGGAGCACCTGTTCCGCAATTCCGATTTGCAGGTCAATTTCAACATGAACATGAATGTGTTGGATGCCGACCATACGCCCAAGGTGATGAGTTTGGCGGAAGTCCTGACCGCCTTTTTAAAACACCGTGAAGAAGTATTGATTCGTCGCGCGAAATTTCGTTTGGATAAAATTGCGCACCGCATGGAACTCTTGCAGGGCTTTTTGACGGCTTACCTGAATCTGGATCGCGTGATTGAAATTATCCGAAATGAGGATGAGCCAAAGCCCATTATGATGGCCGAATTTTCGCTTTCTGATATTCAAGCTGAAGCCATTTTGAATATGAAATTGCGCTCTCTCCGTCGCTTGGAAGAAATGCAGCTTCGCAATGAATTTGAAGAATTGGCACTGGAAAAAGCGGGGTTGGAAAATCTGCTTTCTGATGGCGATCTCAGAAAAGCGCGCCTTGCCGAAGAAATCAAGAAAATCAAGGCCGATTTTGGGCAAAAAACAGAATTGGGCAAACGCCGCACCGAAATTGCCGGTGCTGTCCAAATGGTGGAAATGTCCATTGAAACCATGATTGAAAAAGAACCCATTACGGTGGTCCTGTCTAAACAAGGATGGATTCGCGCCCTGAAAGGCACTGTGGATGAAGCCGATATCAAATTCAAAGAAGGCGACAGTTTGTCGTGCTTGGTGAAAGCCTACACCACCGACCATATCATGTTATTTGCCACAAATGGCAGATTCTATTCTATTTTGGGTAACGATATTACAGGGGGGCGTGGCTTTGGGGCGCCGGTGAGATTGGCCATTGACCTGCCCGAAGATGCAGATGTCATCACCATGTTCGTTTTCCAAGCGGATAAAAAATTGTTGGTGGCGTCCCGTAACGGCAAGGGCTTTATTGTGGAAACGAATAACATTATTGCCCAAACGCGTGCGGGGAAAATCATTTTGAATTTGGCCGATGGCGATAAGGCATGGGTATGTGAACCCGCTGAGGGGGATTCGGTGGCGGTGATGGGTAACAATCGTAAATTGTTGGTCTTTAAGGCCGAAGAAATCCCGACTATGGTTCGTGGATCAGGCGTGATTTTACAAAAGTATCAAGAAGCAAAACTATCCGATGTGCGTTTCTTTAACTGGACAGAGGGCCTCACCTATCCATCGGGGAATGGGATGCACGTCGAACCCGACATGTCTAATTGGTTGGGGCGTCGTGCGACAGTCGGCAAATTCCCCCCTGTGGGTTTCCCACGAAACAATAAGTTTCATTAATTCCTTGCAATAGTTTTTTTATTATGTTAGAATAGCTTTTGTCCAAGAGGCGTCTTGGACAGGAAGTGTAAGAACTTCATTATTTCGCAAGTCCTGAACAAGGAAAGAATTTAAAGCCTAAAAGTCCGAAAGGGCTGGAAGGCGGTAAAATAAGCCTTATGCGGTGAATATGCCGCACTATCTTGCGAAATATAGTTCTTAACTTCCAGTCGCTGAAAGCGACGTTTTTATTTAATAAGGAAGGAGAAAAACGCAATGAATAAAAAATCACAATCTGGCCGAAGTTTGCTGGAAATGTTGGGGACTTTGACAATCATGGGAATTATCACGATGGTGGGGCTAGCTGCTTTTAATCGTGCGATGAACAGTCATCATGCCAACACGATTTTATATGAAGTGAATCAGCGCGTTCATGCCTGTGTCCTTGAATTAGATCTGATGAATCGAGAAAAGTGTTTGTTGGCAGAATATCCTGATAAGATTGAGGGAAAATATCCCGTCTCTGTGGAAAAAGTCAATGCTGATTTTTTTAAGATAAAAGTGGGGGAGGTTGAAAAAAATATTTGTACCCAAATTAAAACAAAAGGGTTTTCTTTGGCGGGGAAAATAGAGCCTGAAACTTGTGCGAATTTAAATCAAATGGTTTTTGTGTTTAACACAGATTTAAATGGGAAAGAATGTCAAAAAGACAGTGATTGTACGGTTTGCGGCCATTGTGTAGAGGGATCTTGTGCACAGGTATGCGAAACCCCTGAACCAGATGATGATAAAAATTGTGGCAAAAACGAATGCGTTGTGTATGACGAAGAAACAAACTCTTGTCAATATCAATGCGTCCAAAAGGAATGGCTGGAAAGTACTGGGAAACAATGGATTGATACTGGTTATGTCGCAACAGAAAATACTCGTATATTGGCTAAATTATATACTGATGTAGCAAGTAATAGGAACTGGTTTGGTGGTGCTGTTTCTGGTAGTGGCTCATCAGCTTATGGTTTTTGTTTTAACGCTATGAACAGGTCAAATATTGAATACGTATTTGGCGATTCAGGATGGAGAAATATCTCTGCACAAGGACAGCAAGTTGTAGGAGCAGACTTTACGGTAGATTTCAGTAAAGATGGGGTTATAATAAATGATACACTTATAGAAATACCTTCATATACTACTTTTACTGCGCGAACCGCAAACTTGTTTTTATTTGTTCGTTCTAATGGCGCATCAAGAATAAGTGGCAAGATGTATTATAACAAAATCTGGGACAATGGCGTGCTTGTAAGAAATTTCATTCCTGTTCTATCGCCTGAGGGGGAGGCCTGCCTATTTGATAAGGTTAGCCAAAAACTTTTTTGTAATGCAGGATCCGGGGAATTTAAAACAAATTAAGGCCTATTGCAAAAAGGGGGGAATCATGCTATAACCCATATAAAAAGGAGGTCTTATGAAAAGTATCATTCAGGTTTTACCGGCCTTGAATCAAGGGGGCGTGGAACGCGGGACCGTTGAAATTGCAAGCGCCCTTCAAAAAGCAGGTATTCCCAACTATGTGATTTCATCGGGGGGCAAAATGGTGCCAGAACTGGAACGCATGGGCGTGGAACATATCACGATTCCCGCCGCCACTAAAAACCCATTTAAAATTTTGTTGAATGCAGGGAAAATGGCCCAGATTTTTAAAGAAAAGAATGCCGGGCTTATCCATGTGCGCTCACGGGCGCCGGCATGGAGTGTGAAGTTGGCCAGCCAAAAAACGGGCATTCCCTATATTGCCAGCTATCATGGCGTTTATGGAATTCAACCCGCTCTTAAAAAACTTTATAATCAAGTCATGCTTCAGGGGCAAAAGGTCATTGCTGTTTCCAATCATGTCAAAAAGCATATTTTGGATAATTACAACTGCCCTGAAGACAAAATTATCGTCATTCATCGGGGGGCAGACGTAGAAAAATTTAACCCTGATTTGGTGTCCGATGAACAAATAAAAACCCTAAAACAAAAATACCAGATTCCTTTGGATAAACCTGTTATCACGTTGGTGGGTCGACTGACGGCTTGGAAAGGGCAAAAGGTTTTATTAAAGGCCTGTCAAAAAATGCATCACCAAGATTTTGTGTGCTTGTTTGTGGGCTCAGATCAGGGGCGCATTGAATATCACAAGGAATTGGAGCAAATGGCACAAGACTTGAAACAACAAGTTATTTTTGTGGATTCTTGTCAAGAAATGCCCGCTTTGTATGCCCTGAGCGATATTGTGGTGGCACCCTCTTTGGACCCAGAGGCGTTTGGCCGTGTGATTACCGAAGCGCAGGCCATGAAAAGAATAGTTGTTGCCTCAGCCCATGGCGGGGCATGTGAGTCCATTCAAGACGGCGTCTCGGGCTTTTTAACACCCGTTGGGGATGTGGATGCATTGGCCAATACTTTGGATAAAATTTTGGATATGTCCAATGAGGAGAAAGCAAAGTTGCAGGAACAGGCCTGCGCTTCCGTCCATCAAAACTTTACCATTCAAAAAATGTGCGATAAAACTTTGGCCCTTTATCGGGACTTTTTAGGGGAGTAAAATATCCCCCATTAGGGGGGAAAATTACTCACAAAGGGCGTGTCTATCCTGCCAGATAGCGCCATGAAATGATTATAATCAGTGAGGGATATTGTCGCACTATCATCAAAAATACAACCAGTAAAGATGACGCTTTTAGCTCTAACAAACAAAATAAAAGTTACTGAAGCTCTTATTTTTTTGCTGACTTTAATTGACCGCAGGCAGCCATGATATCTTCCCCGCGCGAACGGCGAATAGGTGCTGCGATAAAACGATCTTCCAGATACTTTGAAAATTTATGCATCGTGTTATTGGATGAACATTCAAAAGGACACCCTTCCCATGGGTGAAATGGAATCAGATTAAATTTAACTTCCAAATCTTTCACTAAAGGAATCAGTTGTTCAGCGCACTCCAGGGAGTCATTGATTCCCTTTAACATGACATACTCCATGGTAATATAATGACGATGTTCACAACGCATTTGATATTCTTTGCAGGCTTTCATCAGTACCGCCAGAGGAAATTTGTGATTGACGGGCATAATTTTGTTGCGGATTTCATCTGTGGGGGCATGCAAGCTGATGGCCAATTTCACCCCTAAATCAGCCAGCTCGGGAATTTTATCTGCTCGCCCAGAAGTACTGACTGTAATTTTGCGCTTGGAAAACGCCATCCCATCCCCATCATTTAAAATCTGCAAGGCTTTTTTTAAGTTATCAAAGTTGCAAAGAGGTTCCCCCATTCCCATGACAACAATATTGGACAAGAGTCTGTTTTCATCTGTTTTGGTAGGCCATTCATGATAGGAATCCCGTGCCGACATCACTTGTCCCACAATTTCGCCAGCCGTTAAATTGCGCTGACATTTTTGGGTGCCTGTATGGCAAAATTTACAGCCCTGTGCACAACCGACTTGCGTGGAAATACACACGGCGCCCCGATCTGTTTCTGGAATATAGACGCATTCCACCCGCGCGCCGTCTAAAAATTCCATCAACCATTTGTGTGTGCCATCAACGGAGGTTTGCTCTGCGACAATTTTTGGGTGTGTGAGGGTATAGTTTTCCTTTAATTTTGTGCGAAAATCTTTGGACAAATTCAACATTTTATCAAAGTCCACTTCGCCTTTATTGTAAATCCATTGCCACAGTTGTTTTGCCCGAAAAGGCTTTTCGCCAATTGAAATTAATTCTTCTTTTAATTCATCAAAGGATAGTCCAATTAATTCTTTCATTGATAATCACACGCCTCACAGATTGTTTGATACGCTTTTGAAAAGCCCTTTAAAGAAAAAGTATCCGTTGTTAAAGTCCCCCTTCTTGAGGTTCCCTTTAATACGGCATTTGATCCTGCTTTCATTTGATCCACCAATTGCTTATCCGTTTTTTCATCCTTTGCCCATGCGGTATCTTCATGAGATACCAAGTAAATCGCCTTTTTTTTATCAATACTGATGCGGGGCTTTGATCCCTTTTTATAGGTGTATCCTGCCACCGTATTCACAACATTAAAGACGTCTTCAGAGGGACGATGTGTTATCATTAAAAATACATCATCGCGTTTGGAATATTTGCCGGTTGATTTTGTGGGTTCAGATGCGATATAACAGATACGCCCTTCTTCATTATGGTAAGTATAGGCTGTCCAATCACCAAAAGTTCCCAAATTTTCCAAGTTTGGATCTTTGGCAGCTAAACAGGGCAATGTTCCAAAAGCAAGAGCCAAAAACAAAAAGTACTTCATGTTGCCTCCTTCTTACTTAAAGGGTAGCATAAAAGTGATTTTGGGTCAAGTAAAATCAAAGATTTTATCAATGGAATTTTGTAAAAAAGTTGCTTTTTCTGAAAAAATCCTGTATATATAGAAGGTCTTTTTTTTAAAGGAGGAAATATGGCAGCTTTTATTTTAACTTGTTTGTGTGGCTATTTCGCAGGGTCTATCCCATTTGGACTTGTTTTAACGCGTTTAGCCGGTTTAGGTGATATTCGTAAAATCGGTTCCGGCAATATCGGGGCGACGAATGTTTTGCGTACAGGACGCAAAGATTTAGCGCTTTTAACCGTTATTTTTGATGCTTGTAAGGCAGGGCTTGTTGCTCTTCTTTTTCGAGATATTTTTCACAGTGAAACAATGGGCTTGTTAGCAGGAACAATGGCCATTATCGGACATAATTTTCCTGTTTGGTTGAACTTTAAAGGGGGAAAAGGGGTAGCCTCCACTTTAGGGTTGATGATTTTTATGACGCCTGTGGCCGGTTGGCTGACAGCGGTGACATGGTTGGCCATGGCTTTTTTGAAAAAATATTCTTCTTTGTCGGCTTTGACGGCTTTGGCGTTGGCGCCTGTTTATGCGTTGGCTTTTAATACAGGAACGGCTGCTTTGTTTTATTTAGCTTTGGCTGTTCTTTCCTTTTATCGTCACCGTGATAATATTCAAAGACTATGGAATGGCACCGAAACAAAAATTGACCTCAAGAAAAAGGCAAAGAAAAAGTAATGAATCAACAGCAAATTGATTGGCTTCGTTTAAGTTTGTCGGAAAATGTGGGGCCTGCCACTTTCCGGCAACTAATTTCCTATTTTGGTTCTGCCAGTGAAGCCTTGCTACACATTGATGAATTGGCTAGACATGGGGGAAAACGGAGCATTAAAGTCGCCTCAGAAAAACAGGCCGAAGCGCAAATCAATCGTGCCGAAAAAGTAGGGGCTGAAATTTTGCTCAGCTCTGATTCTGATTATCCTTTTTTACTCAAACAAATAAAGGATGCACCACCCGTTTTATTCGTCTTGGGACACAAAGGATTACTGACACAAAACGCTGTTGCGATTGTGGGAACAAGGAATGCTTCTTTAAATGGTAAAAATATTGCCAGATTTTTGGCGGCAGGCCTGATTGAGCAAAATTATTCGGTTGTTTCCGGTATGGCAAAAGGCATTGATGCCGCCGCGCACACAGGGGCTTTAGCCTCAGGCGTCGTGAATGAATCAGGCACCGTGGCTGTTTTAGGAACCCCCGTGGATGAAATTTATCCGCAGGAAAACACGGACCTTTATAATCAAATTAAAGAACGGGGCTGTTTAGTCAGCGAACTTCCTTTTGGAACGCCTCTTGTGCCCCAAAATTTTCCACGTCGCAATCGTATTATTTCAGGACTTTCAAAGGGTGTTGTTGTGATTGAGGCCAACTTAAAATCGGGTTCTCTTATCACTGCGCGGGAAGCCGCCAATCAAGGGCGAGATGTGTTTGCGGTTCCCGGCTTTCCCATGGATCCCAGAAGCGCAGGGCCCAATGCCCTGATTCAAGATGGCGCTACTTTGGTGCAATCGGCCAAAGACGTTGTGGATACACTATCAGCAGAAAAAACATTCCATTTGGAAGAAATGCTGGAACCCAAAAATTACAAATTGGATTTTCATTCGATTGAGGCAAATTTGGAAAGCGTGCGTCAAAAAGTATTGGAAAATTTATCTGCCGAACCCGTTGAGGTGGACGCTTTGGTACGTGCCACAGAATCCACAATGCAGGAAGTGAATGTGGTTTTGGTGGAATTGGAACTTGCGGGACGCTTGGAACGTCATTATGGCAACCGTGTGTCCCTGGTTTATGGAGGTTAAGATGAAGTTAGTGATTGTGGAATCCCCGGCAAAAGCCAAAAAAATCAATCAGTATTTGGGTAAAGATTATCATGTGATGGCCAGCTTTGGACATATCCGGGATGTGCCGGCTAAAAACGGATCAGTGCGCCCCGAAGAAGATTTCGCAATGGATTGGGAAGTGCAACCCAGAGGTGAAAAAACAGTGCGTGAAATGGTCGCGCAGGTGGCCAAAGCCGAATGCCTCTACCTTGCCTCCGACCCTGATAGAGAAGGGGAAGCCATTGCATGGCATGTGGTACAAGAACTTAAACGCCGTAAAAAACTGCCCGAAAAATTGCCCGTTTATCGTGTGGTTTTTCATGAAATTACGAAATCTGCCATTTTGGACGCCATTGCTCACCCGCGTGAAATTGACATGCAGTTGGTGGATGCCTATTTGGCACGTCGTGCTTTGGATTACTTGGTGGGCTTTCATTTGTCGCCTGTATTGTGGCGCAAACTCCCCGGCGCAAAATCGGCAGGACGTGTACAATCGGTGGCCCTGCGCCTTATCTGTGAACGGGAAGATGAAATTATTGGTTTTAAACCCCAAGAATATTGGGGCATTACGGTTGATTTGAACACAATCCGCAGCGAACAATTTACCGCAAAATTGAATGCGATTGATGGCAAAAAGCTGGATAAGTTTGACCTGAATAATGGCACTTTGACCGAAGAAGTCAAACAAGGCGTTGAGCAAGCTAAATTCCAAGTGGGAACGATTGAAAGAAAACAGGTGAAACGCAACCCTGCGCCTGCCTTTACCACTTCTACATTGCAACAAGAGGCTTCTCGTAAACTCGGCTTTTCGGCTAAAAAGACGATGCAAGTGGCACAAAAGCTTTACGAATCTGGGTTTATTACGTATATGAGAACGGACAGTGTGGCACTGGCCGAAGAAGCGATTACCGCCCTTCGCCAAGTCATTACCCAAGAATATGGCGATAAGTTTTTGCCAGAAAAGCCCCGTGTTTATAAGAACAATTCCAAAAATGCGCAGGAAGCACACGAAGCCATTCGTCCCACAAATGCCCTGAAACTGCCCAAAGAGACCGATTTAGACGCAGATGGCAAGAAACTCTATGAACTGATTTGGAAGCGCACAGTGGCCTGCCAAATGGCCTCCGCTTTAATGGATAAGGTGGGGATTGATATTCCGTCAACGGATAAAAAATACACCTTGCGCGCCACGGGGCAAACGATTGCTTTTGCGGGCTTTATCAAGGTTTATAAGGAAGATGTGGATGATGAAAAAGAAGAAGATTCCGCGCTTCTGCCCCCCATGAATGAAGGGGAAGATTTAACCACATTGAAAGTGACAGCTGAACAACACTTTACCGAACCACCTCCACGGTTTTCGGAAGCTAGCCTTGTCAAAAAACTGGAAGAATTGGGGATAGGACGCCCTTCCACTTATGCATCCATTTTGTCTGTCCTGCAAGAACGCGATTATGTAAAATTAGTCAGCAAACGTTTTGTGCCGGAAGACCGCGGGCGCATTGTCACGGCTTTTTTAACCAACTATTTTAATCGCTATGTGCAGTACGATTACACCGCCAATTTGGAAAACAAGTTAGATGATATTACGAACGGTGTCGTTAAATGGAAAGATGTGCTGACGGATTTTTGGGCGCTGTTTCATAAAACGATTCAGGATGTAGAACCGCATAAAATGGGCGAAGTTTTGGAAACGGTCGCAAAGACCTTGGAACATAACCTGTTCCCCACGGAGGAATCACGTGTGTGCAGCGAATGTAAAACAGGACGCCTGTCATTAAAAGTCGGAAAATTTGGGGCGTTTATCGGATGTTCAAATTACCCCAAATGCAAATATACGCGCCAACTGGCGGTGGTGGAAGCCTCAGCTATGGCAGAAAATGGGCAGCAACCCGAACAATCCATGCCAGAAGAAAACAAGACTTTTGCTTTGGGTAAAGATGCCTCAGGGCGTGATATAGCCGTCAAAAAAGGCCCCTATGGTTGGTATGTCCAACAAGGTGCGGGGGAACAAGTGAAACGCGTGAGCCTGCCCAAAGGCATGGATCCAGCGGGGGTGGATATTACGACAGCTCTTGGATATCTTTCCCTGCCAAAAGTTTTGGGAAATGACCCCAATTCAAATGAGCCCATTGAAGCCGGTATCGGGCGCTTTGGCCCTTATGTCAAACGCGGTCGGACCTTTCAATCTTTGACGGCTGAAGATAATGTCTTGACGGTGGATTTGGATCGCGCCTTGGCGCTGCTTTCCAATGCCAAAGAAAAACCGAAGGCGACCATTTTGGGCAAATGGCAGGATCAAGAGGTCACCTATCAGGTGGGGCGCTATGGCCCGTATGTGCGTTGTGGAAAGATGATGGCCTCTGCGAAAAAAGACGGAACAGTTCCAACCTTAGATGAAGCCATTACTTTGATTCAAAATAAAATGAGAGAGAAATAAATAACCCCCGCCAATAGCAGCGGGGTTTTGGGAAATGATCTCATTTAAAATGTGGGAATACTACTTACACAAAGCGTAGCTGTAGTTGGAACGGTCATTGTTGAAGACGTAGCTAAAGACCGTGCCCACGTTGAGCGCTTTGCAGGAATTATTTGTCAAGTCTTTTGTCCAAAAACCATCTCGAACTGTTTCACTCATCTCCGCCAATTTGGCATTCCATCCATCAGAAGGACATTCAGTTTGAATGGTACTTCCTTTTTCTGCACAGCAATACCCCCACGTTGCTTTATATTCCGTCAATGTATAGGGACAGTTAAAGTCAGAAAGCGCTGCCATACGGTGATTCCCAGGTAAAGCCGCACAGAAATTCTTGGCGCTGAACCAATCTGTATAATCCCCCCATACAAATCCGGCTAAGTTATCAGATTTGGTGAAAGTTTCTACGCTGGTACACGTTCCATTCTTACCCGTCGGGCCTGTTGAACAATCGACACTTCCGCTGAAATTACAAAAGCATTTTCCGCCCGTACATGCAGCCACAGATTCACAATCGCTGTTCTTGGCACATCCGGAACCGGTTAAATCAGCCGTACATGTACCGTCCACACAGACCTGCGCTGTACCACATTTGGCATCACTATCCACAATTGCCCCGTTTACACATTCTTGGCATCCGGTTGGTGTTCCTGTGCATGTAGCACTGCCACTGGCGCTGCCGCCCCCGCCCCCTTTGCTCATATCAGCGTTAAAGGTGATGGTTCCGCAACCGGGCGCCACCTGCATCGCAGAATTACTTCCTGTTGCCGCAATCATTTGAGTGCAGATGGCGTTATCTATATCCCCGCTCGGGTTTTTGGATAAAGTCAAGCTGAAGGTTTTATCCCCTGCGGCATAGGAAGTATCTACACCAAATTTATATCCTGACGGATTGGTAAATTCTGTGACGGAAAGCCCTGTCCCTGCTTTTCCACTGGTGATCTGCATGGCGACAATCACGGCACGTTTGGATGCTTCGTTCAGTAGTTCATTTGCGCGGTGTTTGTTCATGGCGGAATTAAAGCCCGCTATCCCAGCGACACTCAAGACCCCCATCACCGCCAATACACCCAGCATTTCTACCATACTGCGTCCACATTCTAATTTATTTTTGTTCTTCATTTTCTATCCTTTCATTTTTTTATTGAACAAAAAATTTCCACTAAGTTAGTGGACGGACTTAAACAACTGTGCGCAAAGGCAGAACCACTTATTCAATTTATTCAGCGGTAATCCGCCCCGTTTGGAGCGGTCTTTTACGCATACGGATTGTTTATGTCCGACTCTACGGTTTTTGCCATAAAGCACAGTCAGATTAAATTACTTTTATCCAAATGTCAAGGGATTATTTTTTTCTTGCTTTTTTATAAAAATTCCCCTACCCTTTTGGAAAAGGGAGGATAAGATGAAGAAATCTTTATTTTTAATCGGTGTTTGTTATGTCGGATTGGCCTCAGCCGAAACTATTATTCCCATCCAGGCACAAACAAATTTGAACGTCACCATTTATAACGATAACCGCGCACTTGTCAAAGATGAACGGAAAGTTACTTTGACGCAAGGGGTAAATGAGCTGGCTTTTCAGGGGGTTTCTGCCAATATGATTCCGCAATCTGCTATCTTATCAGGGAACGGTCTTATCACTAAAGAACAAAACTTTAACTTTGATTTATTGAATCAGGAATCTTTGTTGCAAAAATCGGTGGGGCAAAGTGTTCATACCGAATATATTGATCCTAATGGTAAAATTACAAATGGTGTAGCAACACTGCTCGCCTATAACAACGGGCGCCCCGTCTTGAAAATTGGCAACAAAATAGAAACAAATTATCCAGGACGGATTATTTTTGACAAGGTGCCAGCTAACCTGCGGGCAGAGCCGACTTTAGTGGTATCGGCTGATTCTGGAAAAGAAATAACAGAGCCTGTGCAGTTGGATTATTTAACCAATGGACTCAGCTGGAATGCTGATTATGTGGCACGCCTTGACGCCAATGAAAATCAAATGAGTTTAAATGGTTTTGTGACCTTGACCAATCATTCGGGAACAGATTACAACAATGCCAACTTACAATTAGTGGCGGGCAACGTGAATATGGTGCGTGAAGAACGTGTTTTATATGATGCTGCCCCCAGAATGATGAAAGCAATGGCTGTGAACGGGGCGGTGATGGAAGCTGAAAACCTTTCTGACTTTTATATTTACACAGTTCCTCATAAGACAACACTGCTGTCCAATCAGACAAAGCAAGTGGCACTATTATCCGGAAATGAAATCGGGGTTAAAAAAACTTATGAACTGGACAATGCTTTTTCGGTTTATACAGATGAAATCAAAAAGGCAAAACCACACATTTATTTGACCTTTAAAAACACGCAAGAAAATAAGTTAGGGATGCCCCTGCCCAAAGGGGTCATCCGCCTTTATAAAGAAGATGCAAAGGGGCGGACTCAGTTTGTGGGCGAAGACAGAATTACCCATACAGCGGGTGGCGAAACTGTGCGTTTAAAAATGGGGGAAGCCTTTAATTTGACTACCGACATGAAAAGAACAAGCTACAATAAAATATCGGATAAAATAACAAATGCTGGTTTTGAAATTACACTGAAAAATGGAGGGGATACCCCTGCCACAGTGGATATCAAACAAAGTTTTCCCAATGGTTTCAAATTGATCGAGCAAAGTATTGAAGGGGAAAAATTGACTTCCAACCAAGTCAAATGGCAAGTCCAAATTCCCGCCAAAGACGAAACAAAATTTACCTATAAAGTTCGCTGGGGAAATTAAAAAATAAGTATCAAAAATAACCATCTGAAATCTTAAGATTTTTTAAGAATAAAAAAATGTTGTCTTTTACAGCAGAATATGCTATAAAGGAAGAGGATAATTTTAACCCTTAAAAAAGGAGAAAAGCTATGGCTGATGATAAAGTAAAAATCCAAGAAGATACCAGAAAAATGCTGGTGAAATGGAAAACAAAACGCGGATCTTTAATTATGGCTTTGCATGAAATCCAAGGGGCATTCGGGTATGTGCCTTGGGATTCCATGGAAGTTGTGGCAGAAGAATTAAAAATCCCGATGGCACAAATTTATTCTGTATTGACATTCTATAACCACTTTAAGTTAACGGCCCCCGGTAAGGTCGTTATTTCTATTTGTGACGGAACGGCCTGTCATATTAAAGGAGGGCAATCGGTTATTGAAGCCTTTGAAAAAGAATTGGGTGTACCCGCCGGCACAACAACTGAAGATGGTTTGTTTTATATTCAAATCGTACGTTGTTTGGGGTGCTGCGGATTGGCACCTGTCGTGGTTGTAAATGGGAAAACTTATGGTCGTGTGACACCCTTGGATGCCCCCAAAATTGTGGCAGAATGGCGTGAAACAATGGCTAAGGAAGGAGCATAAAAATGGTTGAACTTTCTCAAGAACAAATTGAAAAATTAAAAGCTTTGGGCAGAACCCAAAAAGAAAACCTGATTAAGATGGGGGAAGACTTTAAAGAAAAGGTAAAGAATTTTAAGGCCTCTATTTACACCTGTAATGCCACCAGTTGCCATTCGGGTGGAGCGGCTAGTGTGTTGGATGCTTTTCGTGAAAGTTTGGCCGCCACCGGATTAGAGTCTGATGTCCGTGTCGTATGCACGGGTTGTATGGGACTGTGTGCATCGGGGCCTTTGGCACGTGTGGAAATAAAGGGTAAAAAGCCTGTTCTTTATCAACACGTGACACCCGATATGGCGCGTGTGATTGTATCAGAACATGTCGTCCCTGCCCTCAAAACCGAAGGCGAAATCAAGACTTCTGATTATTTAAAAAAGCAAGAATTGTCTTTGGATTTGCCGTTTTTTACCAAGCAACGCAAGATTGTGTTACGACTACTCGGCCATTCTGATCCCGAAGATTTGGGTGAATATATCGCAAATGGTGGGTATCAAGGATTGATGAAAGCCTTGACCATGAAACCGGAAGAAGTTTTGGATATTATCAAAAAATCTGGCCTTCGCGGTCGTGGCGGTGGTGGCTTCCCCACAGGAACAAAGTGGGAAATGCTGGCCAAATCCCCCTTGGTTGACGGTGAAAAGTTCATGATTTGCAATGGGGACGAAGGTGACCCAGGCGCTTACATGGATTCCTGCATTTTAGGGGGTGGTTCTCACGCCGTATTGGAAGGGATGATGATTGGCGCCTATGCCACAGGGGCAACCTCAGGTTGGTTCTATATCCGCGCCGAATATCCACTTGCCATCCAAAGAATGGAACTGGCCATCAAGCAAGCCAAACGCTATGGGATTTTAGGCCGCAACATTTTTGGTACTGACTTTAACTTCATGGCGGACATCCGCTATGGGGCAGGAGCTTTTGTGTGTGGTGAAGAAACAGCCCTGATGTCATCTGTGGAAGGCAAACGTGGGACACCCCGTCCTCGTCCTCCATTCCCCACACAAAAGGGATTGTTCCAAAAACCAACGGCTATCAACAACGTGGAAACTTTGGCGAACGTTGGCCCCATTATGGTGAATGGCCCCGAATGGTTCAGTGAAGTGGGAACAGCCACATCCAAAGGAACAAAGGTGTTTGCGATTACCGGTAAGGTGAAGCATTCCGGCTTGGTGGAAGTGCCGATGGGTACAACTGTTGGTGAAATGGTGAATGATATCGGTGGCGGAACCAGTTCCGGTAAGCCCTTTAAAGCCGTTCAAACGGGTGGTCCTTCGGGCGGTGTGATTCCGGCAAGCGAACTACATATGCCACTTTGCTATGAAGAACTGAAAAAAATCGGTTCTATGATGGGATCCGGCGGGATGATCGTCATGGATCAAGACGACAGTATGGTGGAAATCGCCAAGTTCTATTTGGGCTTTACGGTGGATGAATCCTGCGGCAAATGTGCCCCTTGCCGAATCGGTGGTTATCAAATGTTGCAATTGATGAAAAAGATTGCAGACGGAAAAGGCACCAAGGCTGATGTTGCCAAGATTAAAGAAATCGGGAATGCCATGAAGAAGGCTTCCTTGTGTGGTTTGGGACAAACAGCACCAAATCCGGTGCTTTCCACCATGAAATTCTTTAAAAACGAATATGATGCTTTGCTGATTGACGGAAATGAGCCTGATGCGCCAGCCGAAAAAGAAGTCAAAGCCTGTAATATCAACACGAAAAAATAAGGATCAGAAAATGGTAAAATTAACAATTGATTCAAAAGTGGTTGAAGTTCCAGAAGGAACAACAATTTTAGAAGCTGCAAAATCTGCTCAAATCAAGATTCCGACCCTGTGTCATCATCCTGATTTGCCCCCCACTGCCGCCTGCGGTATTTGTATTGTGAAGGTGGGCAATCGTATGGTGCGTTCTTGCTGCACACCTGTGGCAGAAGGCATGGAAGTCATTACGCGTGATCCGGATATTATTGAAGCACGTCGGACAGTATTAAAGCTAACCTTAAGCAAGCACCCGAATGAATGCTTGACCTGTTTGAAAAATGATACTTGTGAATTACGTAAACTCTCGGCTGACTTTGGTATTCGTGATACGGAATTTGCGAACATTACGCCATCCAAGGAAGAAATGCCATTGGATGATTCCACAAAGAGTATCGTTTTGGATCCACGCAAGTGTATCCTGTGCGGACGTTGTGTGGAGGTTTGCCAAAACGTTCAGAATGTGTGGGCTTTGTCCATGTTAAAGCGTGGTATTAGCACCCATATTTCCCCTGCAGCGGATAACAAGTTGGGTGATAGCCCTTGCATTAAGTGCGGTCAATGTACAGCCCACTGTCCGACAGGTGCTTTGACGGAGCGCGATGATACACAATATGTGTGGAGCTTGTTGCAAGATCCCGAAAAATACTGTGTCGTTCAAATTGCACCGGCTGTGCGTGTCGCTATCGGTGAGGCCTTTGGATATAAGCCAGGCGAAATCACCACAGGTAAAATCTATGCAGCCTTACGTCGCTTGGGCTTTGATGCTGTGTTTGATACCAACTTTGGGGCCGATGTCACCATTATGGAAGAAGGCAGCGAATTTATCGAACGCTTTGTGAACGGAAAAGGCGCTTTGCCTTTGATTACCTCATGCTGTCCGGCTTGGGTGGATTATATGGAAAAGTATTTCAGCGATATGATTCCGCATTTTTCCAGCTGTAAATCTCCGCATGAAATCGTGGGTGCGCTCGCCAAGACATACTATGCTGATAAAGTGAATATACCGACTGAGAAAATGCGTGTGATTTCCATTATGCCTTGCACGGCGAAAAAGTTTGAAATCTTGCGTTCTGAAGAAATGTTCTCCTCAGGTTTCCAAGATGTGGATGTATCACTCACCACCCGCGAATTGGCCCGTATGATTAAGCAAGCCGGTATTGACTTCGTGAACTTACCCGAAGAAGAAGCCGATTCACCCTTGGGTGCCTATACAGGTGCCGGAACAGTGTTCGGATTTTCGGGCGGCGTGATGGAGGCAGCCCTTCGTACAGTGCATGCCATTGTGACAGGGAAAGAAATGCCCGAAGACGCCTTAGAGGTCAAACCCATTTTGGGCCTTGATAAAGGCATCAAAGAAATGACCATGGACTTGGCGGGTAAGGAAGTGCGTATTGCTGTCGCCCATGGGATTGGTCATGTCCAAGCGCTTTTGGAAAAAGTGCGTGAAGCGGAACAAAAGGGCGAAGAGCCCCCCTATCACTTTATTGAAGTGATGGCCTGCCAAGGCGGTTGCGTGGGTGGCGGTGGTCAACCTTTGGGTGTGACGGATGAAATCCGCAAAGCCCGTATGGAAGGCCTGATGAAGGATGACCGCGGATCCAAACAACGTTGTTCGCATTTGAATCCGGATGTGAAAAAGCTGTATGACGAATTTTTGGGCAAACCCTTGTCCGAACGTTCTCATCACCTTTTGCATACCAGTTATCAAAAGCGAGAACTGTATAAGAAGTAAAAAGAATCCCCGCCGATAAAGCGGGGATTAAAAAAACAATATAAAAAGTCCCCCGTGTTGGGGGACAAATTTTATTGACAGGAACAATTATTCCCATTGCAAGTAAGCGTTTTTCCCGTTGGGCAACATTCAACACTATCAAGACAATTGCCACTACCATCTAATTCACCATCACAATACCAAGTGCCATTACATGTCCCACTGATGCATTGTCCCATGATAATATTCATGTTATTTGGACAACAGTAGGGATATCTGCTCCAAAAAGAATGATATGCGGTCGTTCCTGTTGGACAAGCGCAAGTTTGTGCTTCATCATTAATGTCAACATGACCAGCAAATGAATAGTCACGAAGACTGCTCTCCGCATCCCCACAATAAGCCTCGCCAGTACAATAGTTTAATTGTGGCCAATAATATTCATCAGAGGCACATGTTTTCTTCGCCTCACACCCATTTGTATTGACATTATACCACTGATTTTCAGTGCAAGTTGCCTTTGCTACACATGTTGACCCTATCCATAAAGGCTTATCATCGGGACACTGGCAGGTGCCGTTTACACATTCTTTACCGCCAGTGCAGGCTGGATCACAACTGGTGGGTTTTGCCACCCCCTTAGTCATATCGGCATTAAAGGCAATAATCGTACAATTGTCGTCCACAGCCATCACAGTATTATCCCCCAAAGCCGCTTTCATCTTTGTACAGATTGAATCTTCAATCCCCGATAAAGTCAATTTGATTTGATTATTTTCAACTTTTGCTTCTGTTCCAAAGGTAGCCCCCGAGACAGTATTATTACCAAATTCTGATAAGGAAATTGCACCCGTCTTTCCCGCCATGGCCTGACCAGCCACCATGACAGCCCTTTTAGAGGCCTCATTCAAGATTTCATTGGCTTTATGCTTATTCATAGCGTTTGTGTACATAGCGACCCCGCCGACGGACAGTACCCCCATCACCGCCAGTACGCCCAGCATTTCCACCATA
>DFKU01000024.1 GCA_002373615.1 Alphaproteobacteria bacterium UBA3637
CTTCGGGCGTTGCCCTCAGAATGACATTGTATATCAACAGGGACGTTCCATGGTGGAAATGCTGGGTGTCCTGGCCGTGATGGGCGTCCTGTCCGTCGCGGGGATAGCGGGCTATCATTCCGCCATGAACAAACACCGCGCGAACGAACTCTTGAACGAGGCCAGTAAGCGTGCGACAGTGGTTGCCGCGCAGGCGATGCAAGGGCGCGAGACTTTTTCCATCAATGAATTTCCCAATAATGAAGCATTGAAGTTTAGCACAGAAGTGACACATGATAAAACAAATGGTCAATTTACTTTGGAAATTGGCGGGGTAAGTGAAGCGGTCTGTCAACAAATGAAGAATGCGATGGGCCCAGTTATTCGTAAATTTGAGCCAGCCACTTGTGTCGATGACGCCACAGTCACACTCACCTATAATGACGATATGTCCACCACCCCCAAAGCCTGTGATTATAATGATGATACAACGGGGAAGGAATGTACCGATTCAGGCTTTAATTGGTGTTCAGGAGCCGATACCCCCAGTTGTCAGGCCGATTGTTGTGGTACCTTGAGCCAATGCCAGGCCGGTTGTGATTCCTCAACAGGTGCCATTAGCCCCGTGACTGACGGGACAGAATGTGATTATTCTGCCACGGGGGCAAATGATGGTATTTGTCAAGCTGGGGTATGCGCGGAAAAAATTGAAGGAAAACCCTGCGCCGATAACACCCAATGCGGCGGTGTCAATAGTGGCTATTTCTGTAATTATAAGGGGAATGTGAATTGCCAGACAGGTCCCAGCGGAATGGCGGGCACGTGTGCAGTTTGGGAAAAAGAAACCCTGCCCAGCGGGGCCACCAGTGAGGGATTCTTTAGAAGTAAAGAGACTATGGATTGGTACAGTGCGCAAAACTTCTGTGCCTCCTACAACAACGGGCAAATGGCGACACTTGATCAGATGGGATTAGGGAATGTAGTTCCCAGCGAGAAGACTTATTGTTCCGGATACACCGGATCTTTTGCGTGTCAAAACATAGACGCAACGGGTTGGTCAAATATTCGGGCCAAGTTTGGGGATGGTTGGTATCCCTGGGTGGTAGATTTAAGCCCCAGCGGCACCACGGATACGACTTCCTGCGGCGCGTTCCTCGTGGGCTTGAACCGTTCTAACGCTTACGTCCGCAGCTTCAATCGCTACAACGTCAGCTACGCTCTGTGTAAGTAAATGACAATTCCGACTAACACGGGAACGGCGCACGACGGGGCGCGCTTGTTTCCGTGAAGTCTCATCGCTTTTAAGCGATAAAATTTGCCACTGGAAAATTTTATCTTGCGCAGTCCCGCGTGGTCTTAAAATCTCCCCTCCCCATGGGGGATTTTTCTTGACATACTGGATAATTTTTGCCACACTCATAAAAAAGGACACAAAATGACTCAGACTTTAATTACAATTTCGGGGCAGTTGGGCAGTGGTAAATCCACAGTGGCAAAAATGTTGGCTGAAAAGTTAAATTGGCAATACTATTCCACAGGGATGGCACAGCGCTCAATCGCCCAAAAACGGGGAATTTCCACCACTGAATTGAATCGTCAGGCCATTACGGATAAAAGTATTGATGATGAAATTGATGCTGTTTTTAAAAATCCCCCGTGGGGGCAGGCACCTTGCGTGGTGGACAGTCGGTTGGCTTGGCATTTTTTGCCCCATTCCTTCAAGGTCTGTTTGTTGGTGGATACGAAAACGGCAGCCAAACGTGTCTGGTCAGGAAAGGGGCGTATCAGCGAACAGTACACGAATGAACAAGAAGCCTATACCTATTTAAAAAAGCGTCGTGAGTTAGAGCAAGCCCATTTTACGAAAAATTATGCCCTCAATGTGGATGACACTTCTCAGTTTGATTTTGTTATCGATACAACCAATTTATCCCCGGAGCAAGTGTGCGATCAAATTTTATCCGCCCTATGACCGTGTACGACCACGTGAACGCGCCTTAATCATCTGTTGCATAATGTGTTGAATCTGAAAATGTTGGGCTAAATTCAAGGCTTTTCCTTTTTCCACAGTCAACAACCGATTTCCCTTTGTTAGATCAGAATTTTGCCTGTCATAATCGTATAACAGCATTCTGAAATTTTTAAGCAAATTCTGATCATGAGGCATTTTCGAAAATGTATCTAGAAACGCTTTAGCGCGTGCAGGATTTTCCAATATCGCCAACAACATTCCCTTTTCGGAATTATCCAACACTTGAAACAAATTGGAAAGAAGTGTTTTGGTGGCAGGATTCATCGGGTCGCTGTCTGTTCCGACTACATCCAACAAACGCAAAAAATCCTGAACTTCGGGTGATTGTTCGCGTTTTTTCTTTTCATAGGCCAAGCGCATGACTTCTGCCAACAAATTAACAGGGGTTAAAATTTTTTGTGTCCATGCTATTTGAATACCACTTTGCGTCAGTAAATCCACCACTTTTTGTTGATCCCCAGGACGCATTTTTAAAAACGCTTTTTTTAATTCAGCAACATGGGATGGCATTGTTTCCAATAATTCTAATCCTTGTTGCTCAATGCTGATAACTTCCCCTGTACACAAAGGACTTTTGACCACTTTTTTGGCAGGATTCATTCCCAAATAAACGTTATATTTTTCACAATGAAAAGGCAAACTTTCCGGTAAATAAGACCGGATTTCTAAAAACGGACAATTGGTCGGACATTCATTTTTTCTTTCCATAATTTAAATGTGCCAAATTTTATCCTAAAAAGCAAGACTTAAAAAAAATTTATGCTTTTATAAAAATAATGTTGATTTTCTAAAAAAAAGTGGTTAAACTGCTAAACAGGACCTTAAAAGTCTTTGACAAGGAGAAAGAATGAAAAAACAGTTATTAGTCGTTTTGGGTTGTGCTTTGATTGGGGCATGCGTTGGTCATGAGACAGATTTGCAAGCAGCTCAGGAAAAGCGTGATTTTGCCTTAATGCAAAAAAGATCAGAAACGGGATGTACATTTATTCGGGACCATGATGCTTATCGTCAATGTATTATGAATACTTATTATATGCAACATCCTCAGGGCTATGAAACAAAAGAATTAACAACAGGACAACCTGTGGCGGTTATCAGTAATCCGACCTGTGGAAATCCGGGATGTGCTGCGAAAGTGGCCCCGTTACCTGCCAGCGGACCTCAGATTGTCCCTTATTCCACTTCGGAATCACGGACAGTGGAAACAACCTGTACGCAAAATTTCCAAACACAGGAAGCATCTGTCACAACAACCGAAATTTTGCCGCCACCAGCACCTGTCCAAATTGTGACTCAACCGGCTCCTGTGCCGGTTCCAGCGGTTGAACCTGATCCGGATCCGACATGGTGGGAAACATATCAGGCCGAAAAAAAGCCTGAACCGGCGCCTGCAAAGCCCGTGTGTCCTTGTCCGGATCCGAATGATCCTTGTCCACAATGTTTTGATAAATAAAGAGGAAAAAATGATGATGGATAAAGCTTGTTAATTTTAAAATTAGTTCAACAAAAAAAGAAAGGAAAATGTTTTGAAAAATAAGGAGGAAAAAATGATGATGGATAAACCTTGGTAATTTAAAAATTGGTAAAACAAAAAAAAGAAAGGAAAATTAAAAATGCAAAAATTATTAGCTTCAGTTTGTGCTGTATTATTGGTGAGCGCTTGTTCATCCAAGCAGGGTTTTGAAACCTATGGGGATGAAACAACAGGTGGTTGGAAAGATGGCGTCAATATCGCTGATTTGGAAACCACCGCCACAACAAAGGCTTTCCGTAGCGAAACAAATGATGTGGTTTATTTTAAACTCAACAGTTCTTCTTTGGATGCCACGGCAAAGGCGGATTTGCGCGCTCAAGCCGAATGGTTAAAAGCTCATCCGAAGGCTTTGATTGTTGTGGAAGGGCGTTGTGATGAACGCGGTACCCGTGAATACAACTTGGCTTTGGGTGAACGCCGTGCCAATATGGCTCGTAGTTATTTGGTGGCCAATGGTGTGGCCGCAAACCGCATCAAAACCATTTCTTACGGAAAAGATAAACCTGTTGTCTTGGGTTCTGATGAAGAATCTTGGGCGAAAAATCGTTCTGCAACAACGGTTGCTTACTAAAAAGACTTGACTCTTTTGTCCCTTCCTGATATATTTTGGGAAGGGTTTTTTATGAAGGGGATAAAATGAAAAAATTGATTTTAATAATGGGAATTTGTTGTTTTTCTTTTGGAGGCTTGGCCGATACCAAGACGGAAATTTTACAGGATAAAGTAGAACGCATGGAAGCGGAATTATCACTTATCCAACGCAAACTTTATCAACAACCAGTACAATCCATTTCTTCCACACAGACTGTTCCTTCTAATATTGATGAACTTTATTCCCAAATTGATGCCCAAAATCAATTGATTCAAACTTTGACGGAAAAAGTAGAACGATTGGAATTTGAACTCACCGCTCTTCAGAGTAAAGTAGACCGTGTCAATCAGGATATAGATTTCAGATTAAATGAATTAAATACACAAAAGCCCACAGAAAAAAAGGAAGTGACACCATCAAAATCAGGGGATAAAGAAGCCTATGATGCGGCCTATGCGTTATTAAAAACGGGGGATTATGAGCGCGCTGAACAAGCCTTTTTGAAATTTATGACGGATTACCCCACCTCAAACTTGCTTGGGAACGCGAATTATTGGTTAGGGGAAAGCTATTATGCCAGGGGGCAATATGCCGAAGCCGCCGGTCTTTTTGCTGATGGTTTTACGAAATATAAAGAGAACTCTAAGGCACCTGACAACATGTTAAAATTGGGGCTTACCATGAAAGCACTCAACAAGAAAACAGAAGCCTGTACAGCCTTTAAGGGGTTGGCCAGCGAATTTCCAAAGGCCAATGAGTCCTTAAAAAAACGCGCGAATGAAGAAGCAAAAGCCTTAAAATGCTGAGTTTAGAAAAATTTTTTGATGAAAAATTACGGGATTTATTTCCTGAAGTCCCAGAGAAAATGGCTGTTGCTGTCTCTGGGGGGGCAGATAGCCTGTGTTTGACCTTACTTCTAAAAAACTGGGCGGATAAAAATGGGGTAAAACTTTTTGCCTTTACGGTGGATCACGGATTGCGTCCGGAATCCAAAAAGGAAGCCCAAAACGTACATGATCAATTGAAAAAAATGGGAATTACGCATCAAACACTTTTGTGGCAAGGAAAAAAGCCCAAAACACATATTGAGGAATCAGCTCGCCTTGCACGATATGATTTATTACAAAAAGCCTGCCAAAAGCATAAAATTCAATATCTGTTTTTGGCGCATCATATGGAAGATCAAGCTGAAACTTTTTGGGCACGTCTTGCCCATAAAAGCGGGCTGGATGGCCTGTGTGGCATGGGCGAAAAATCACAAAGAAAAAATCTGATTTTGGTGCGTCCATTACTGGATATTTCCAAAAAAGAAATTGTGGATTATTTGAAAAAAAACAAACTTTCTTGGGTGGAAGATCCCATGAATTACAATCCCGTTTACGAACGTGTTTTGTGGCGTAATCGCCAAGAAATTTTATCCAAAATGGATTTGACACCCAATGCAATCAATACCCTTAGTAAACGCCTGACACGTGTTAAAAATACAATTGATTTTTATACGGAATCCTTCATAAAAAATTCTGTTTTATTGAGTCCTGTTGGGTATGCTTTTATTTCAAAAATGGCATGGGAGATGGCGCCCAAAGAAATTCGCTTGCGCACCTTGTTACATCTTCTTCCCCTTATCAGTGGTCAAGATAAAATTATCTCACTGGAATCGGTTGAAAAATTATTGGAAACACCGCATAGGTCTGCCACACTTTCGGGGTGCCAGATTATCTTTCATAAAAGGGGCGTTTTTATTGCACGTGAAATGCGTGTACCTGTTGCCCTCAAAAAATTAAAAGCAGGGGAATCAGCTTATTGGGACAGGTTTTTTGTGATTACCCCAAAAGCTTTGACGCTTATCCATGCAGCCCCAAAAAAACGAATCAAAGATTTACCTTATTTGGTTCAAAAAACTTTCCCTTATGTGGTACATGATAGCATTCATTATTCCATTGATACGGATTGTTTTTGTGGCCTTTATTTTCCTGAAGTCGCCGTTATGACACAAAAAGAACTTGAAAAAAAAGCGCGTTTGGACTATAAAAAGGAAAAGAAAACTTTATATATTCACTTTAAACCAAGGATTCAAAAATGAAAGTACCTTCTGCTGCAAAAAGTTTAAGCTCATGGATTATGATTTTTTTGGTTATGTTCGTGGTGGCGAATTTGGCTTATTCCCCCGATATGCAAAAAAAATCAGAAAATTTAAGCTACTCTGAATTTACCGAACGTGTCATGAAAAATGAAGTGGTATCGGTTGATATTCAAGGGCAAACGGTGCGTGGTGAAACAACCGATCATAAATCCTTTGAAACCTATGTGCCAACGGATGCGGGGATTGTGCCGATGCTCAATGAACATAAAGTTCAAATCTCCGCCAGCCCTGTACCAGATCCCGGGGAATCTTGGAGCGGTATCTTAATTGCATGGCTTCCCATGATTTTCTTTTTGGGAATATGGCTGATGATGATGCGCCAAATGGCGGCCAGTAATGGCAAAGCCCTCAGCTTTGGGAAATCCCGTGCACGCCTGTTGAACGGCAAGGAAAAAGTGACTTTTAAAGATGTGGCGGGCATTGAAGAGGCTAAATCTGAACTTCAAGAAATTGTGGAATTTTTAAAGGCCCCCGCCAAGTTTCAACGCTTGGGTGGCAAAATTCCCAAAGGCGTGTTGTTGGTGGGGCCTCCGGGAACGGGAAAAACTTTGCTTGCCCGTGCGATTGCCGGGGAAGCCGATGTGCCTTTTTATTCCATTTCGGGTTCTGATTTTGTGGAAATGTTTGTAGGCGTTGGGGCATCCCGTGTGCGTGATATGTTTGAACAGGCCAAAAAGACAGCCCCTTGCATTGTTTTTATGGATGAAATTGATGCGGTGGGGCGCCACCGTGGCGCAGGCCTTGGTGGCGGCAATGATGAACGCGAACAGACCTTGAATCAGCTGTTGGTGGAAATGGATGGATTTGAGGTGAACTCTGGGATTATTTTGATCGCAGCTACCAACCGTCCTGATGTGTTGGATCCCGCGCTGTTGCGTCCAGGTCGTTTTGATCGTCAGGTTGTGGTCAATAATCCTGATATCAAGGGGCGTGAAGCCATCTTAAAAGTCCATGTCAGAAAAGTGCCTTTGGCAAAAGATGTCAAATTGGATGTTTTGGCGCGTGGAACACCGGGCTTTTCCGGGGCAGATTTGGCAAATCTTGTCAATGAAGCAGCATTGCTTGCTGCGGGGCGCAACAAAACAATGGTCGCCATGACGGAATTTGAAGATGCGAAAGATAAAGTGATGATGGGTTCGGAACGTCGCAGTTTAATTATGGATGAAAAAGAAAAGAAAATGACAGCGTATCATGAGGCGGGGCATGCCATTGTATCGCTTCACTTGCCTGAATCTGATCCCCTGCATAAAGTGACGATTATCCCGCGGGGTAGGGCGCTGGGCGTCACGATGCAGCTACCTGAAAAAGATAAGTATTCGCAAAGTAAGACTTATTTACTTTCGCGCCTATCTATTTTGTTCGCAGGACGTGTCGCTGAAGAAATGATTTTGGGCAAAGAAAAAGTTTCTACGGGGGCCAGTAATGATATTCAAGTGGCGACCACAATCGCCCGTAAAATGGTGTCTGAATGGGGAATGAGCCCATTGGGCCCGATTGCCTTTACCGAACCTGAATCAGATGTCTTTTTGGGCTACAGCATTGCCAAGCGCAAAAATATGGCGGATAAGACGGCCCTTCAGGTGGATACCGAAATCGCCCGTCTAATTAATAATGCCTATAAGCGGACACAAAATTTGCTTCGCACCTATCGCAAAGAATTGGATACGTTGGCGAAAGGTTTGATAGAATATGAAACCTTGTCGGGTGAGGAAGTAAAATTATTGCTTTCGGGTAAAAAAATCGGGAAAGAGGAAAAATCCAAAAAGCCCACCTCCACCCAAACTACCGTTCCCGAAGTAGAATAAAAAACTCCCCGGCCATTTGACCGGGGAATTTTTATAAAGGAACAGCACCATCACCCGAAGCACCAGAACCAGAGTCATCATCGCTACTAGAGTCATCATCATCAGAAGGTTCAATGTACGTTGAACAGAGCAAAGGATTTTTATCTGTTTCAAGGCCATGGCCGATATTGCATCCACGATCACAATGTCCGTATGGGACATCACTTTTGGTACTATATAAATCACCATCAGAACAATAAAAATACTCTGTTTCTTCCTCTGTGAAATCTGTACATAGTTCAACCCATGTTTTAGCGGGTACCCATGTATCTGTAATTTTACAAGAGTGAGGAAGGCAGTTCCCTACCAGTTTCATTGGATCGTATACATCAGAAAATGAACCATGCAGACACATAAAACTCTTTAACTGTGTTTCGCAATGATCCCCTGTATAACCCGTCCCCGTACAATCACAGGTGCCACCTGAACACTTGCCTCCGTTTTGACAAATAACATCAGCACACAGATCAACAACGGGTTCCTGTTGACTGCTTCCGCCAGTACTACCACCGGTGTTGGATGAGGTGCTACCTTTTGATAAATCGTTGTTAAAGGTAAGATAAGCACACTTATCCCCTACCTCTTGAATAATCGTATTGGAACCAACCGTGGCCTTTAATTGAGTACAAACATCATCATCTACACCTGATAAGGTCAGTTTAAATTGATTTGTTCCAACGGCTTCTACCCCTGTAAAGGTGGTTCCATTATTATCAAACTGATTCATCATATCGGCAGATATACTTTTACCAGAGAGG
>DFKU01000034.1 GCA_002373615.1 Alphaproteobacteria bacterium UBA3637
TAACCGGTCAGATTGAGGGCCTTTTGAATGTCTTCCTTTGTGGCAATTGCCTCACTCCATAAAAAGCGGGGTAGGGGTAATAATTGCTTGTGATAGGGGGCTCCTTTTTCACGGCTTACAGCCCTTCCTGTCTTTGGGGAAACATAGGCCAAGTCATTACTATCCCCCCCACCGGCACAGCATGACAAATCTAATCCAAATCCCAAAGCGCTTAATAAATCCATTTCTAAAAAAACATAATGTTTCAGATAATCTTCATCAGATAAGTTTTTAAAAAATAAAAAAACTTCTTCATAAATTTTTTGAAAATTTTGTCGTTCTGGCAGGGTTAAATTTAACAGCTCACACAAACAAGATAAACAATTTAATCGGGCCATATCATCTAAAAAAAGGGCAGCCGTTGAGTGCATATTTTCAACATAAAAAGTGCCCATTTGTTCAGGCAGTCTGGCATTCCATCTGGCACTGACGATATCCCCAATTTGTGGTGGCGTTTTTCTCTTGATAACACCCAAGTGTCTGCCATTTTCACGTGTCAGTAAAGACAAAACAAAGGCATTTTCCCCCAATGCCTTTGCTCCCAAAACAATTGTATTTTCACTCTTAAACTCAGGCATTAAAATCCAGCCCCCACGTTTGAAAGCGCGCTTTGTCCTCTGTCCAATTTTCTTTGACTTGAACGAACAGAAAAAGCCTGACAGGACAGCCCAGTTGCTTTATCATTTCTTTACGCGCAGCCTCTCCGATTTTTTTTATCATGGTGCCTTTATTCCCCAAGATAATGGGGCGATAGGCTTGCTTTGTTACCACGATGTTTTGTTCCACGGTCAGACCACTTTTCCCCCTGGTAAAGCGTACCGTTTCCACTGTCAGTTGATAGGGCAATTCCTGCCTTAAGTACATGAATAATTTTTCGCGTGTGATTTCGGCACAATACAAACTTTCCGGTAAATCAGAAGCCAATCCATCAGGGAACATCCATTCCCCTTTTGATGCAGATTTAATTAAATAGTCCTTTAATTCTTTTACATTTTCACCATTCAAAGCTGAGATACAAAAAATACTTTCCGCTTCTTTAATTTCGTTTAATTTTGCCAATAAAACGGCCATTTTTTCGGGCTTTACCATATCTGTTTTATTGACAGCCACAATGAACTTGACTTTGTTTTTTTGTAGTTTTTGAATAATTTTTTCTTCTTCCTCAGTGATTCCTTTTTTGGCATCCAAGACCAATAAGCATTTATCGGAATCATCCACCTCAGTCCACGCTGAAGCCACCATTGCTCGGTCCAAGCGTCTGTGGGGTGCAAAGATTCCTGGTGTGTCCACCAAAGCCAACTGAGTGTCCCCTTCGTTTATCAGACCACGAATTCTGGAACGAGTCGTTTGCACTTTGGGGGAAACAATGCTGACTTTTTGTCCCACCAGCCTGTTGACTAAAGTGGATTTGCCTGCATTGGTTGCCCCCAATATAGCAACGAAAGAAAAACGCTTAGATGATGGCAGCATTAATTTCTTTCAAGATTTCAATAGCTGCATTTTGTTCAGCTTGCTTTCTGGAAGGTCCTTTTGCCAATTTTCTATAAGGACCAGCTTCGGCTGATACGGTAAATTCAGGCATGTGGGCAGGACCTGTTTTTTCCAACAATTGATAAACAGGCAACACTTGAAAATTCTTTTGGCTCCATTCTTGTAATTTAGATTTGTAGTCTTGTGGTGCGTGCTCAAAGGATTTCATCAAAGGTTCCCAAGTTGTGCTCATCACTTCTTTGACTGATTCTAAACCGCTGTCTAAGTAAAGAGCCCCTAAAACAGCTTCACAGACATCAGATAAAACATTTTTACTGTGTCCCAATTTTTTATCTTCGTTTCTGATAATGTCATTGATACCCCACAAATTTGCAATTTTAGCCAAAGTTTTGGCACACACCAATTGAACAAAGCGCTTTGCTAAATCTCCTTCAGGTTCGTTGGGGAAGTTCATATATAACATTTCCGCAACAACTAACCCAACAACGCGGTCGCCCAAAAATTCCAAGCGTTCATAGCCTGCTTTTTGCCCATTTTTAGCCAATTGAATGGCGCTGTCAAACAAAGCAGGATTTTGGAATTTTTTCTTTAAGATAGCAATTGTTTTTTCAGGTCTTTCTTCTAACAACATTTCTGTTGTTTTTTTAACAGGTTCTTTCTTTACTTTTTTACCTTTACCTTTTTCCCCTTTTTTATTTTTACCCATCGGCTTTCTTTTTTGTTGTTTTTTGCGGGCCATTTTTTTCCCTTCTTTTTTATCGGTTTCAGCTGTTTCTGATGGCGCATCAGCCGGCTTTTCACCTTCAACTGTTCCTTCAGTTACCTCAGCGGATTGGTCGCTTTCAACGACTTCCACAGGTGCTTCAGTTGTTTTTTCATTTTCGAAGACTTCCTCCAACGTATTATCCGCTTGAGCAGTGACTTCGTTTGTTGTGTTTTTTTCTGTATTTGTCATAAGTTTTCCTTTCATTTGATTTCAGTAAAAAAACGTTCAAATCTTAAAAATTTGGACCACTTCCAAAATTGGAAAAACCATCCATCCCCATTGGTAGAATAAAAGATGATTCTGGCTTTTCCTTCTAAATTTTCCACAGGGACCAAGCCAAAGTATCGGCTGTCCAAGGAATTGTCACGATTATCCCCCATCATAAAGAAATATCCATCAGGCACTTCAATGGGATCTGTTTCGTCATATTTATTGTTATCCGAAAGTTCATAAATTGTGTGGCGGACTCCATTTGGTAAAGTTTCAATATACTTTGTGTAAAGCGTGTGTCCTGCCTCAGTATCCCAATATTCTTGCCCTTGATATTCTCGGGGAATAATTTGATTGTTAATGTAAAGACGCCCATCCCTTAATTGAAGAACATCTCCCGGAATCCCAATGATACGTTTAATGTAATCCGTCTTATTTTCGGGGGGCTTTTTAAAAACAACGATATCGCCGCGTTCCGGTTGCACATAAAACAAGCGTCCTTTAGGAATAATGGGCAGCGAAAATGGAAAAGAATGTCTTGAATAACCATAATCAAATTTTGTAATGAATAAATAATCCCCAATCAACAAGGTGGGCACCATTGAACTGGAAGGAATATTATAAGGTTCAAAAGCCAAAGATCGGATGGCTAATGCTGCTAAAACAGCCATCACCAAGCCAAACCAGCCGGATTTTTCTTGTTTTTCCTGTTTTTCCAGTTTTCTGTTTAATTTTTCAATTTTTTCTTGGCGTTCTTCCTCAGTTTCGTTTTTCTCAATTACTTCCAAGTTTTCCATTTGAAATATCCTTTTTTTTGTGGTATACTTAGTTTTGAAGGTATATTAGCATAGAAAGAAACTTTTGTCCATGTTAAAATTTAAAAAAATTAAAAATTCTGGTAAAGCGCGCCGAAGTCAATTGACAACAGCGCATGGTGTGGTTGAACTTCCGACCTTTATGGCAGTGGGAACAGCAGGTACGGTAAAAGCCATGTCTGTGGAGGCCATTAAACGTACAGGGACTCAAATTGTTTTGGGAAATACTTATCATTTGATGCTGCGCCCCAATGCTGAGCGGGTGGCAGAATTTGGCGGCCTTCACAAATTTATGAATTGGTCGGGGCCTATTTTAACCGACAGTGGTGGTTTTCAGGTGATGAGTCTATCGGGCCTTCGTAAAATCACAGAAAAAGGGGCGACTTTTCAATCGCATCTTTCGGGCGAAAAATTTGAATTGACACCGGAACGCTCTATTGAAATTCAACATTTATTGGATTCGGATATTTCTATGGCCTTTGATGAATGTTTGCCTTATCCATCACCTCAAAAAAAAGTGATGGAATCTATGCGCCGTTCTATGCGCTGGGCTCAGCGTTCCAAAGATGCCTTTCAGGATCGAGACGGTTATGGCCTGTTTGGTATTGTGCAGGGTGGAATGGTTAAGGATTTACGTCTTGAATCTGTGGAAGCCCTCAAAAAAATCGGCTTTGATGGTTATGCGGTGGGCGGTTTGGCAGTTGGAGAAGGTCAAGAAAAAATGTTTGAAGTTCTTGATTATACAGTGCCGGAACTTCCCGATGATAAACCCCGTTATTTGATGGGGGTAGGGCGTCCCTCTGATATTGTTGGCGCTGTGGCGCGCGGGATAGATATGTTTGATTGCGTCATGCCCTCGCGTTCAGGGCGGACAGGGCAGGCCTTTACTTCTCATGGGGTACTTAATATCCGTAATTCCTGTTATCAAGATGACCATTCGCCATTGGATGCAGCTTGCGATTGCCCAGCTTGCACGCATTATACAAGGGGATATTTGCATCACTTGTTCCGGTGTGGTGAAATTTTGGGCGCTATGCTGATGA
>DFKU01000031.1 GCA_002373615.1 Alphaproteobacteria bacterium UBA3637
ACCCTTGTGATTATGTGGATTCCCCCAAAATCCCTAAAAGTTTGCCCAAGTTTTTGACAGAAGAAGAAGTCTTAGAGTTGATTCAGGCGGCCCAATCAGAAAACAAAAGGCTGTACACTTTGTTGGAATTGGTGTATGCCTCCGGCCTGCGTGTTAGCGAATTGGTGGGGCTGCCTTTAAGTGCCTTTAACCCAGAGGAGAACCATTTATTTGTCGTAGGGAAAGGATCCAAAGAAAGAATTGTACCCTTAAACGAACATGCTTCAGACGCGCTGAAAGAATGGATTGAAAAATATCGCGATTTAAACTTAAAACGTCCCAGTCGGTGGCTATTTCCGACGCATCATAAATCAAAGTCTGGTCATCTGACGCGGGGCGCTTTTTTTAAGGAATTGAAAAAATTGGCCGTTGAAATTGGTCTTGATCCAGACAAGGTTTTTCCGCATGTTTTTCGGCATTCTTTTGCCTCACACTTGGTGGCACATGAAGCGGATTTAAGGTCTGTTCAAAAAATGTTGGGGCATGCGGATATCGCTACCACTGAAATTTATACGCATATTTTGCCGGATCGGTTAAAAAAGATTGTTGAAAAATCTCATCCGTTGGCGTATAATAAAACTTCAAAGGAAAATGATGAAGATTGTGGATAAATACATTTTACGGCAATTGATGGTAGGATTCACTTTAATATTGGTGAGTCTGACGATTTTGATATGGCTGACACAATCCTTAAAAATGATTGATATGATTGTGACAAAAGGGGTATCCGTCGGCGTGTTTTTGGAAATGACCCTTTTGGTGTTGCCCAAATTTTTACAGTATCTGATGCCGTTAGCGTTGTTTGCTGTCATCTTGTTCACCTTTATTCGAATGCAATCCGATAAAGAATTGATGGTCCTAAAGGCCGTGGGGATGAGCGCAAAACAATTGATGCGTCCTGTATTGATGATGGTGGGCTTTTTAACCCTTGTGGGGTATGGCTTAAGCTTTTTTGTGATTCCTTGGACAACGGGTCAAATGCGTGAAATGAAGTGGAAAATTCAAAATAACTTATCACACCTTTTGTTGCAAGAAGGCCAATTTAATGCGGTGGGGCGGGGAAAGATGATTTATATCCGCGAACGCTTGCCCAGTGGGGAAGCCAAAGGGTTGTTGGTGTATGAAATTGACAAAGGTAAAAAAACGGTTTCAGTGGCTGATACAGGAAAATTTTTACAAACATCAGAAGGTATAGAAATTTTGGTGGATAAATTATTCCGGACGGAATATGACACAAAAACAAAAAGGTATTCTGGTTTTGTTTCGGAAAATTCAAGATTGACTTTTCCCGACCAGGAACGAAAAGCGGGCACAAGAAAAAAGAGTGCTGAAGAATTGGGGATAGGGTATTTATTAACTGTTCCGCAAGATGAGGTGAGCAATGCCCCTTTATGGCGCAAATATAAAGTGGAAGCCTTTAAGCGTTTAAGCATGCCGCTTTACAACCTTGTTTTTGCCTTGTTGGCACTATCGGCTGTTTTGATTGGGACCTATAAAAGGCAAGGGGATTCGTTCAGAATCTGGTGTGCCGTCATTTTGGGGGTTGGAATTCAAACAATGGGCTTGGCTTTTGATAATATGTCTGGCAAGAATTTGTGGTTTCTGATTTTTGCGAGCTTAAATATTCTTGTCCCTGTTGTAATTATCAGGGTTATGTTTCAACGGGAAATGGGCAAAGGAACGCTTCAAAAAGGATTGGTTACTTTTTTGTTGGGGATCATGTTAGCTGGGTCAGCAGAGGCTGTTGTTCATGCGGATACCAAGTCACTTCAAAAAGATCAGCCTGTTGATTTTGAATCGGATCATTTAAGTTTTAATCAAAAAACAGGCGAAACAGTGGCTTCGGGTAATGTGGTTTTGAAACAAAATGGCTCCAGTATTCAAACCGAAAAAATAGTGTATGATAAAAATCAAAACATTGTTCATGTGCCGCAAGAAGCTTATTTAACTTTGGCGGATGGGACAAAGGCAAAAACAAATCAAATCCATGTTTTTCCAAATGACAGTGAGTTGATTACAGGGGAAGCCTCAGTGGATTTTATTGATGGCACCCATGTGGCCACGGATCAAATTATTCGGCGGGATAAGGGGGAAGAAACCGTCTTTAAAAATGCCAGCTATACGCCATGCGATATTTGTGAAGGCAAAAGTCCTTTGTGGCGGTTATCGGCCAACACGATTGAAGAAGATGAACCAAATAAAACGCTTCGTTTTTGGAATATGTTTTTCAAAGTAAAAGATGTGCCGGTAGCTTGGTTTCCTTATTTTCAGATGCCGGATCCGTCTGTTAAACGTAAGACAGGCTTTTTAATCCCGTCCTTTGGTAGTAATTCCGAAATGAAAAGCCATGTTTCTTTGCCGTTTTTTGTGAATGTGGCAGACAATCAGAACTTGACTTTAACCCCCAAAATTTCGGCAACGCATGATCCTTTGGGATTGTTAAAATATCAAGGACTGTTCACCGAAACAAAAGTGGATTTGGATGGCAGTTTAACGCGTGATAAAAACGGGACAAATCAAGGCCACATCAAAGCAAATTTTGATTATAATCCCAATGATGAATGGCGTTTTACAGGGCAATATTACCGCACGACTTCGGATACTTATTTCAGGCGTTATAAAATTGAAGGCATTACAGAAACGGATTCATTCTTGACCTCACATTTAGGGGGGGAATATTATGGAACACGTTTACAGGCAAATGCTGAAATTTTAAATTTTCAAAGCCTTTATCAAGAGGTAAGTTCCACCTCCATCCCTGTTGTTTTGCCCATTGCGCATATGGATTATACCACCGAACCGTTGACCGAAAATGGCCTGTATGCTTTTTCATCGGTTGATACCGCTCTTATTAACAATCGGGATCATTTTAAATCTAATCGTTTGTCGTTGACGCAAGGCGTGAAACTCCCCTTTATCAGTTCATGGGGGATGACCGCCACAATGGAAGGGAAGGTGAGAGCTGATGGTTATTCCATCGATACAGGGGAATATGACATTGCGAATAAATCCAAAAATGATTCTTATTTTGCAGGACGTGTTTTTCCGCAGGCTGTTTTGACTTTGGGATATCCTTTGGCTAGGGCTGGGGAATGGGCCACTCAAATCATTGAACCGATTGCGCAGGTAATTGTGGGCCCCAATGGAGGTAATCCTGATAAAATTCCGAATCAAGACAGTTCGGTATTCGATTTTTCTGATACCAATTTGTTTTCCACAAATCGTTTTGCAGGGCACGATCGTGTGGAATCGGGCAGCCGAGTGAACTATGGATTGCAATGGTCGGTTTATGGACGTAAAAAGAATCAATCGTTTCAGGCTTTATTTGGACAAACTTATGTCTTGCGGGATGAAAACGAATTAAATGATGTCATGGGATACAAGGATCACTTATCCAACTATGTGGGTCGGATTCGATTAACCCATGAATGGGCCAGCTTAACCTATCGTTTCCGTTTGGATCAAGAAGATTGGAAAGCCAAAAAACATGATTTAAATTTAGAGGTGGGGGCCAATCCGTTACGCTTAGGGGTTAACTATTTATTCCAAGATGCCTATCAATTGGGACAACAATTTTTTGATGAAAAAAAGGAAGTCACCTTTTATGGGCGCAGCCAACTGACAAAAAACTTTTCGGCCGAAGCCAGATATCGTTATAACTTAAAAAAAGAACATAAAGGACCTTTGGAAAGTGAGGCCGTCTTGCGCTATGATAACGAATGCACCACCTTTGAAGTGGGGGTATCTAAGTCCTTTACCGAAGACAGAAATTATCGTGGGGACACATCCGTTAATTTCCGTTTATATTTGAAAACATTAGGGGGTAAATAATGAAAAAACTTTTGTTAGGAACTGTTTTATGTTTTGCTTTTTCTGTACAGGCAGGCAACTTGCGTGCGATTGTTAATGATATACCCGTTTCTGATTGGGATGTTGAAATGCATGGGCGTTTGTTAAAGGCGCAACAACCTTCAGTTTATGAAGAAATGCCCGTACAACAATTGAATAAGAAAGCTTTGGATAACTTAATTGAAGAAATGTTAAAGATTCAAAAAGGAAAAGAATTAAATTACACTTTAACAGATAAAGAAGTGGATAATGCTATTTTGCATTTGGAAGGGCAAAACGGGCTTTCTGTGGGGGGGCTCAAACGTTTATTGGATGAAGAGGGGGTGCCCATGACGGCCCTGCGTCAACAAGTCTATGCCGATTTAATGTGGTTGCAATATGTGCGTTCTAAATCCGATGTGGTTCAAAATCAAGTGCCAAGCCCTGCCGTCAAAGAACGTTTAAAACAAATTAAAGCGGATATGGCAAAATCCAGTTTTACTGTGGCCGAAATTATTGTCCCCAGCTTGGATGAAGCACAAAGTCTGTGGGAAGAATTGCAAACGGGCAAAAGTTCATTTTCGGATTTGGCACGTCAATTTTCACGGGCAAAATCGGCTAAATCGGGTGGACGTCTTGGTCCAATTTCCGAAAACCATTATGGGGTAGAGGTGGCCCCTATTTTACATGAAATGCCGGTGGGACAACTGTCCCGTCCTTTGGCGGTCAAAGGGGGTTATGCCTTAATTGTGATGATTGATAAAAAATTACCTGTCACAACAGATTCCGTTATGTTATGGGAATTGGCCCAAGGGGGACAAGCAGAAGGGGCAAATTTTGATAAGATTATGAAAGTAAAAAATTGTGATACCTTTACAAAGGTCCTGAAAAAAGAAGGTGTTGCTGAATCTATTCAAAAAGGATGGACAGATCCCAAGCAATTGCCGGATGAACTGCGCGATTTAATGGAACCGGCAGCGGTGAATGAGGTGGTGGGGCCTGTACGTGTTCCCCAAGGGCAGCTGTTTTTTATGAAGTGTGATGTGAAATCTCAACGGGTCCTTCCAACCGAAGAGGAAGTCAAAGAACAATTGCAAATGGAGCAAATGGAACTCTTATCACGCAGATTATTAGAGGCCGAAAAACGCACTGCTGTGATTGAGTATAAGGAGTAAGATGCAAACGATTATGATTGACGGAAAAAAATTAGCCAATGAAAAGCGCAAAGAACTTAAAAAGCGCGTGGAACACCTTTTAACGCCGCCCCATTTGGATGTCATTTGGGTGGGCGATAATCCGGCCAGCGCCGTTTATGTGCGCCATAAAGAACAAGCGGGAGCCAGTGTGGGGATAGAGGTTACTGTGCACCACTTGCCTGAATCCGTCCCCGAATTAGAATTGTTGGATTTGATTGAACAATTGAATCAGTCGGCTGCAGTGGATGGGATTTTGGTGCAATTGCCTTTGCCAAAACACCTGACAGAAAGTAATATTTTAGAGGCCATTGATCCTGCCAAAGACGTAGATGGCCTTACCAGTTTTAACTTGGGGCATCTTTTGAGCGGATCCCCACAAATGATTCCCTGTACGCCTCAGGCCTGTATGGAGCTGATTGAATCCGTTGAGCCCCATTTAGCGGGCAAATTGGCGGTTATTGTGGGGCGGTCGCGTCTGGTGGGAAAGCCTTTGTTCCAATTGTTATTGGCGAAACATTGTACTGTCTTGCAGGCGCATTCTAAAACCGTCAATTTAACTTCATTGACGCGCATGGCCGATATTTTAGTGGTGGCAACAGGCCATCCGGGACTCATCAGCGGAGCAGACATTAAACCTGGCGCCATTGTGATAGATGTGGGAATTTCCAAAATGCCCGATGGGACTTTGGCAGGCGATGTGAAAACCGAGGACGCCAAAGGGATCGCCTCAGCCATTACGCCTGTTCCAGGGGGTGTTGGTCCAATGACGGTGGCGATGTTGCTGGAAAATGTGGTGTTAGCGGCCGAGCGCAAACAAAATCCCGTGTCGGAGGATTAAGTCCTATAATTGGAACAGTTTTTTGTCATAATCCCTATAAATGGATGATATTGAATTTGACATTTTTCAATGGTCATG
>DFKU01000065.1 GCA_002373615.1 Alphaproteobacteria bacterium UBA3637
CTGTGGGTGAACAAACAAAGATTGGTGCTTTAACTGTCTTGGTTGACAAATGCCTGAAAAAGCCCCCCGAAGAAACACCTGAAAATGCAGCCTTTTTAACAATTATGGATGAAGATACGCCCGAAAAGCCCGTCTTTCATGGGTGGATGTTTTCATCCAATCCTGCCTTGTCTGCCATGGAGCATCCCGTCTATGATATTTGGGTGGTGGAATGTGGTAAGACTGTTCAATCAGAACTTCCCGCCGCCGAAGTTCCTGAAGCCCCCGACACCGCTCAGGAAGAACCCGCTTCTAATGAGCCCATCGAAGATTGATGGGTTTTATTTTTTTCATATTGACATTTTAAAATAATTCGTTTAGGATGAATTTGCCCAAGGGTGAAAACCCGAAAGGTGGAGGACTCAAAAACCTCTTTAGGATCGTCGGAAAAACGATATTTTTTCCAATTGGCATATTGCCGGTTGGATGGTCGCAAAATAAGAGTATGAAAATGCCCGAATATGCGGCGCTATATCCTAATAGTTTTTTGAGCTTCCAACCGCTGAAATAGCGGATTTTGTATTGCAAAAAACAAATGAAAGGAAGAAAAAATGCAAAACAAACTATTAAAAAATGAAACGGGTCGGTCTATGGTGGAAATGCTGGGCGTGTTGGCAGTGATGGGCGTTTTATCCGTGGCTGGCATAGCAGGCTACAATACAGCGATGCAATCATACCGCACTAATGAAATCTTAAATGCGACCAGTATGTTTTATGTATTGGCGATGAGTCAGAATCAAGGCAATGGTCCATCAGGAAAAATTACCTACCCCAATGTAGGCGGCACAAATCCATCAGGCGCAACCTTGGAATATGAAAATAATGCGATTACCATTACTTTTAATGATGCCAAAGATTGTACTATGGCGAAAAACAAGTTGGGCGATAAGGCCACAGGTGAGTGTCCGACTTTGACCCTCAGTTTTGAGGAAACAGCTGCTATAAAAGATGAGGAAACCCCAGAATATGCCGAAGCATATTCTAGCTGTATGAATGTTCCTCCTTATGATGAAGAAGTTTGCAAATGTTTCGCACATTACAGGAATGATAACTGTTCAGTCTGTACAATATGTTATGGTAACTCAGAAGATGACTGTAGCGAATACTGTAATTAAAATCGAGCATTTGAAACTAAACTCCCCGTTATGAACGGGGATTTATTTTACCTTAAATTGATGGGCCTGCCCGATAAAAAGGCCCTGATATTTTCACAGGTTGTCGCATTGATTCGCCGAATGGCGTCGTGTGAATTAAACGCAATATGCGGTGTCGCAATCACATTCGGACATTGAAGCAACTTCAAATTGATAGCTGAGGTCAACAAAAAGTCCGAGTTGTGGAAGTTTTCGGAAGTTTCTGCTTCATCATGCACCAAAAAGTCCTCATTTTCCATCACGTCCAATCCGGCGCCGGCCACTTTCCCTTTACGAATGGCTTGGTAAAGGGCTGTGGCATCCACCAAATCTCCACGCGCAGTGTTGATAATATAGACACCTTGCTTCATTTTGGCAAAAGCCTCTTTGTTCAGCAGGTGATGATTTTCTGGGGTAGAAGGTACATTCAATGAAATAACATCGGCCAGTTTATAAAGTTCATCCAAAGATTTTACATATAATTTTTTCAGCTCAGGATTCGGGTATAAATCATACGCAATCACGTTCATCCCAAAGCCTTGTGCCAACTGAATAATATGGCGCCCAATGGACCCAGTGCCAATCACGCCCATTGTTTTACCCGCTAAATCAATTCCGGTATAAAGGGGTAAACGGATATCTGCGTGGCGCATATCTGAACTGGCTTTTGGAATACGGCGTACCAAAGCCAAGAGTAGGGCAAAGGCAAACTCCGCCACCGTAATCGCCCCATATTGCGGGACATTTGCGACCGCAATTTTACGCTTTTTACAATACTTTAAGTCAATATGATTGAAGCCCGTTGACCGTGTGGTAATCAATTTTAAGTTGGGAAATAAATCCAACTTTTTATTGGGAATAGTGGTAGAATGCGTGAAAACTGAGATGATTTCAGCATCCCGATACTTTTCCAATTTTTTCGGGGAAATGAAATAAAAAGGTTCATCAAAGAACACATAATTATATCCTTTAATGGGGCAATTCATTGCAAATTCCCGTAATTCTTTATCGGCATCAAACATCAATATATCTTTGGACATTTTCTTTCCTTTCTTTCTTATGATATAGGTAAAAAAATAAAAATTAAAAGAGCTTTAGAACTTGAATCAATTTATCACGCAGTTCTTTTCTTGGCACAACGGCATCAATCATGCCATGCTCTAACAAGTATTCAGATTTTTGAAAATTGGGTGGCAGGCTTTCGTGAATCGTTTGTTCAATGACTCTGGCGCCCGCAAAACCAATAATTGCCCCCGGTTCTGCAAAAGTAATATCGGCTAACATAGCGAACGAAGCCGTTACACCACCCGTTGTCGGATCCGTCAAAACGGCGATATAAGGGAGCTTTTTTTTGGCTAATTTTTTAACAGCAATCACAGAACGTACCATCTGCATCAATGATAAAATCCCTTCTTGCATCCGTGCGCCACCAGAGGCCGGTACTAAAATCAAAGCAGCTTCTTGCAAACTGGCCAATTGGCTGGCCATTAACAGGGCTTCCCCAACGGCAGTTCCCATGGATCCCCCCATAAATGCAAAATCAAACACGCCCATCACAACACGTTTGCCACCAATTAAACCATGCGCCACCATAATGGCATCTTCTTGATTTGTTTTTTTACGTGCATCCTTTAATCTGTCTGTATATTTTTTCGAATCTCGAAAACCTAAAGGATCCTCATGAACTTTCGGCAGGTGAATCAGCGTATATTTACCATTATCAAACAGCATTTGGAAACGATCTTTTGCAGGTAATCTAAAATGATGCCCGCAATGAGAACAAACAAAGTTATTATCTTTCATTTCCGAATGAAATAACATATTATTGCATTCTGGGCACCTATCCCAAAAATTATCAGGAATATCCTTTTGCTGATTCACCTTTTTCAAGGTTGGTCGTTTGATATTGGTAATCCAACTCATTCTAGGAATTCTTTTTGTTGAGCGCTTTTTTGACGGCTTTTCCGGCTTTAAAGAAAGGGATCCTTTTCTGTGCTACTTGAACTTTTTCCCCTGTTTTTGGATTACGTCCGATTCTGGGATTACGAGTACGCAAAGACAGAATACCAAAATTCCTCAGTTCAACCCGATTTCCTTCTGCCAAAGCATTGATTATTTCATCAAAGATAGTATCAACCGCCTTTTTGGCATCGGCTTTACTTAAAGATGTTCTCTGTGCTAAACGAATAATAAGTTCAGATTTTATCATTTTTTTCTCCTTTTTAATATATGGTTATTCTATTTCGTTTTTTTTAATTTGTCAAGTAAGAAGTGCTTTTTTCTTTGTTATCGCACTGGCACCGGATACAATATCAATCAATTCATCAGTGATTTGAGTTTGACGGGCTTGCTGATATTGTAAATTTAATTCATTTAATTTTTCTTCTATATTCTTTTCAGCTTGTTGCATATGATTCATGCGTGTAAAGTGTTCGGCTGCTAAACTGGCAATCAAAGCATGAGTCATTTGGATGGAAAAATATTCGTGCAAAAGGGCAGAAAAAAGTTCCTCTTTTCCTGCAGTAATCAAAGGAAGCATTTTTCCTTCCCAGCGCGTTTTCTTTAAAGCCTGAAAATCATGATGAGGCAGGGGCATCAACTGACGCATTTGAGGGGTAAATGAAAAATTTTGTCCTTTGTTATAAAAAATTTCCACCAAATCAAAATGGTGTTCAGATACTTCTTTATCTATTTTAGTTAAAATCAATCCGGCTAAAGACGCAATTTCTTTGATGGAATTGGAAATTGGGTAAGCATGCGATATATGTAGATTCATACTTGGGGCATGCAGGGCAATACGTTTTCCGACTGCAATCAAGCGCATTTGACTGGGATTTCCCCCTAATTCCTGGCAAGATGTTTGAACATATTCCAAAAGCTCTTTGTTGAACCTGCCCACCAATCCGTTATCTGATCCAATCACAACCGCCAAAATTTTGGGGGCAGTCGTTTTGATATTCGGTGGCATATAATTAAAGAAACTTTGGGCAAACAATCCGTGAAAAGCTTGTCGTAATGTTGCTCCATATTGCGTTAAAGAATTAAGGG
>DFKU01000048.1:0-3630 GCA_002373615.1 Alphaproteobacteria bacterium UBA3637
AACCAAATTCAGCGTTATCTTCGAACAATGAGTTTGCCCAAGCGGGTCCACGCCCTTCTGCGTTTTTCGCATAAGGTGTGGTCGGTAAGTTACCACCGTAAATGGACGAGCACCCTGTTGCGTTGGCAATCAATAAGCGATCGCCGAACAGTTGTGTCATCATCTTGACATACGGTGTTTCACCGCACCCTGCGCAAGCGCCGGAGAATTCAAACAAAGGACGCATGAGAGCCACAGACTTCACAGCCTTTGGATTCAATTTGGAGCGATCAGCATCTGGCAAACTCATAAAGAAGTCAAAGTTTTTGATTTCTTGATCCACATGCTTTTCAATTGGTTCCATCACCAAAGTATTTTTGGCCTTCATCGGGCAAACCTGAGAACACAAAGTACATCCTGTACAATCTTCAGGGGCAACTTGGATAATGAATTTATCGCCTTTGAATTCAGGTGTTTTATAATCGGCAGATTTAAAGCCTTCCGGCGCCTTTGCCAAAGCTTCCACTTTGGCCACTTTGGCACGAATGGCAGCATGCGGACAGACAGACACGCACTTACCGCATTGGATACAATTTTCAGGATCCCAGCAAGGAATTTGTGTCGCCACACGACGTTTTTCGTATTTCGCTGTATCGGTTGGCCATGTACCATCCACAGTCCATTCAAAAGCGGACACAGGCAATTCTTCCCCACGTCCTTCAATAATCGCACCTGTCACCTTTTGAATCAATTCAGGGGCATAAGAAGGCACGCCCGGTTGACGATGAATGCTTGAGTTGGCTTCGCCAATTTTGACTTCATAAAGATGTTCCAAAGTGGCGTCCACTGCCTTGATGTTCGCATCCACGATTTCCTGACCTTTACGCATATAGGTCTTGGTAATGGAGGCCTTAATCTTTTCAATCGCAACATCCTTTGGCAGTACACCGGAAATGGCAAAGAAGCACGCCTGCATAATCGTGTTGATACGGCGTCCCATACCTGTCTTCCCCGCTACATCAACAGCGTCAATGGCATACATTTTAATGTTTTTCTCCAAAATTTCTTTTTGGACTTCTTGTGGTAAGCTGTCCCACACTTTATCAGCCGGCGTTGTTGTATTTAACAAGAACACAGAATTCGGGGCAGCCACAGCCAACAAATCAATCTTATGTAAGAAGGGTTCATGGTGGCAAGCCACAAAGTCAGCTGAGGTAATCAAATAGGGGGCTTTGATCGGACTCTTCCCAAAGCGCAGGTGTGAGGTTGTCATGGCACCTGATTTTTTGGAATCGTACACAAAGTAAGCTTGCCCATACATATCATCAGCATCGGCAATAATCTTAATGGAGTTTTTGTTCGCCCCCACTGTTCCATCAGAACCGAGCCCAAAGAAAATACACCGATTCAAATTTTGGGCAGGGAGTTGATAGGTGGCATCATAATTCAAAGAAGTATGTGTTACATCATCATTGATACCGATGGTAAAGTGGTTCTTTTCAACATTTTCACAAACAGCTTTGGCCATCGCAGGAGTAAATTCTTTGGAAGAAATCCCATAGCGACCGCCCAAAACTTTTGGCATTGCTCTGCCATTAGCAGCAGCTTCGGCCAAGGAACTCACGACATCCAAGTACAAAGGTTCACCCACAGAGCCGGCTTCCTTTGTTCTGTCCAAAACGGTCACATATTTTACTGTTTCAGGCAAAGCTTCCACAAAGGCTTTGGATGGGAAAGGACGGTACAAATGCACTGCTAACACACCATATTTGCCACCGTTGGCATTCAGGGCTTGAACAGTTTGTTCCAAAGTTTCAATGGCTGAGCCCATTGCCACGATAACATGGTCTGCATCTTTGGCACCCATATAGTTCACAACATGATAGCTGCGTCCCACGACGGATTCAAATTTACGCATACATTTTTCCACAATTTCGGGTACTGCATTGTAGTATTTATTGGCAGCTTCTTTGATTTGGAAGAACACATCCGCGTTTTGGGCTGTTCCACGCACCTTTGGATGATCAGGTGTCAAGGCATTCTTCCCTGTAAAGTCGGTTGGAATATCCGCCATCAAAGCCTTCAAGTCCTCATCACTCATCATATTGATTTTGTTGATTTCATGGCTGGTGCGGAATCCGTCAAAGAAATGCAAGAAAGGCACACGGGATAAATAAGTGGACATTTGTGCAATCGCGGCCATATCGTGGGCTTCCTGAACTGAATTAGAGGCCAGCATCGCAAACCCTGTTTGACGACAGGCCATCACATCAGAATGGTCCCCAAAGATAGACAAGGCGTGCCCTGCCACTGTACGGGCGGCCACATGCATCACGAACGGCAATAATTCACCAGCGATTTTATACATATTTGGAATCATTAACAATAAGCCTTGAGAGGCGGTATAGGTGGTGGTCATGGATCCGGCCTGTAAAGCCCCATGCACAGCACCGATAGCACCGGCTTCGGATTGCATTTCCAACACTTCAGGCACTTTGCCCCAGATGTTGGTTTGCTTGCCGGCGGCCCAAGCATCGGCCCATTCGCCCATCGGTGAAGATGGGGTAATTGGGTAAATAATAGACATTTCATTTAACTTATAAGCCACTGTCGCAGCGGCTTCGTTTGCATCTAACATTTTTGTTTTTGACATTTTTTTACCTTTCATTTTATGTTAAATTTAAAATTTGGATAGGCGTTGTTATAGCCTTTTTTCATAAAAAAAGCAAGGGAAAAATCAATAAAAATCCCCGCGGGGTGCGGGGATAAATTTATTCAAAACGAATAGTCAATTTTTTATTGAACAAAATACTTAGCGCTATCAACATCAACAGGCTGGGTTCCCCACGACCTATTTCCACATGTTCCAAACGGCTTTTGTTGATATACCCGCCAGACAAAATTGTGATGCGATCCAACGTCAAATTTTTTTCGGAACGAACACGTAAAATTTCTTGCCCCAGTTGGTATAAAAATTCTTGTCGTTTTTGGGATGCCTTGATGGCAAATTCTTGTTCATTTAAGTTTTCCATTGTAATACTCCTTGTTTTTATGTTAAACAAAACCACCCTGATTCACAAGGTGGGCGGAGCTACAAAACTGTCAATTACAGCGTGACTTATTAGGTATTCATCACCATCCGCCCGAGGGCAGACGCTAATTGAGAGGATGTAGCCTCTTGCAAAACACCTTGTTTTGCGATTGTGAGTTTAACTTAAAATATCCCCCTTGTCAAGTGATTTTTATTGACAACTATGCCTTTTTGGATTATCCTTAAATCATGCAAAAAAAAGGTGCTGAGGTTATTAAAAAGAAGATTAAAGGCTTTTCCCATCGGCCGGGTGTGTATCGCATGCTGGACGAAGAAGGGACAGTCCTTTATGTCGGCAAAGCCAAGGATTTGATTCATCGCCTGACTAACTATACTCATATTGACAGGCTTTCAGAACGTATTCGGCAAATGGTGTCGCGCGTAGCGGATGTGGTTATCATTGAAACCGCAGGGGAAACTGAGGCCTTTCTACTCGAAAATGAACTCATCAAACAATATCATCCTTATTACAATATCCTGTTAAAAGACGACAAAAGTTATCCTTATATTGCCATCACAAAGGACGAATTTCCGCGATTGATGAAATATCGGGGAAATCG
>DFKU01000048.1:3762-19356 GCA_002373615.1 Alphaproteobacteria bacterium UBA3637
GAACTGCAAAAATTATTTCAGTTGCGTTCTTGCCGCGAGAGTTATTTTAATAATCGGACACGCCCTTGCTTGATGTACCAAATAAAAAGGTGTTCTGCGCCCTGTTGCGGATATATTTCACGCGAAGAATATCAAAAATCCGTCCAAGCTACAAAAGATTTTTTAAACGGAAAATCAGCGGATTTACAAAAAACTTTACAAGAGCAAATGCTTGCGTTTTCCCAAAATCAAGAATATGAAAAAGCGGGTGCAGTCAGAGATAAAATTATGGCCCTCAATCACATTCAAGGCACCAGTCAGCATGTCCCCACGGTGGATACGGATACGGTGGCCGTCCAAATGCAGGGGGATGTGCTTTCCATGCAGGTGTTTTTTCATCGCACAAATCGCCTGACGGGACATCAAGAATATTTGATTCCAAAAGTGGAGAATTGCCAAGAAACTTTGTCGTCGCTCCTCATGCAACTTTATGAAAAAATTCCGGCACCAGAGGTTATTTGCACTTCATTTGAGCCGGAAGATGCTTTGGCAGAAGCCCTGTCGCAACAGGCGGGACACAAGGTGGAACTGTCGCCACCGCCATTTCGTGCCCTCAGACGTCAATGGATGGAGCAGGCATTGAATGCGTGTGAGCGCGCCTTGAATGCCCAGCAAACGCAAGAGGAGCTTTGGGAAGAAACACGGAAGTTGATGCAGTTAAGCGAGCTCAATAAAATTGAAGTTTATGATAACAGTCATATTCAAGGTACCAATGCGGTGGGTGCCATGATTGCCGCCACAAAGGATGGCTTTCAAAAAGGTCTTTACCGACGGTTTAATATCCCATCAGAACTGGCCGGAGATGATTTTGGCATGATGCGGGCGGTTTTAAGGCGCCGCTTACAAAAAGGAATTTTACAAAATAATCTGCCTTCAGCTTTGTTGATTGATGGAGGAAAGGGGCAACTCTCCAGTGTGATGGAAGTCCTAAAGGAATTTAATTTGCCACGGATTGCAGTGCTGGCCATGGCAAAAGGGGCTGGACAACACGATAAGGGTTTGGAAACATTTTATTTGGATACTGCGCCAGATACCCCGATTCATTTGGATTTTAAGTCCCCCCTCATTCATTTTTTACAAAGATTGCGGGACGAAGCGCATCGCTTTGCCGTCGGCTCACATCGCCTCAAACGTGAAAAGTCATTTTTGCATGATAGCCTGCGTGACATAGAAGGGATTGGTGAAAAACGCCGCAAAGAATTGATGTTGCACTTTGGGTCGGTCAAGGCTGTGCGGGGGGCTTCGCTTCAACAATTACTGTTGGTTCCGGGCTTTAATGAAAAAATTGCAAAAAAAGTCTATACTTTTTTCCATAATGAGTCTATAATAAAGTAAATTTTTAAAAGGAGGAGAAAATATGTCTCATAAAAAACACCAAAAAAAAGTTAAAGCCTTAGCACAAAAAGTGGCCCCTGTTTTAAAAGAGGCCAAAAAAGGGCTTAACGTTCCAAATTTACTGACACTAATTCGTATTTGGGCAATTCCTGCTATTGTTGCCACTTTCTTTATTTCGGGTGCATGGGCATCATGGCTGGGCGTTGTTTTATTTGCTATCGCCGGTATTACCGATTATTTGGATGGATATTTGGCAAGGCATTGGAATCAACTTTCCCGTTTCGGGCGCATTTTGGATCCCATCGCTGATAAGTTGTTGGTGGGCTCTATCTTGATTATGTTGGCATGGCAGGGGCGCTTGGATGGAATTATGGTATTGCCTGCCGTTGTGATTTTATGCCGTGAAATCTTGGTATCGGGCTTACGTGAATTTTTGGCCGAAATCAAAGTCGGTTGCCCTGTCACACGTCTGGCCAAATGGAAAACCGCTTGCCAAATGACCGCTTTGCCTGTCCTGATGGTGGCAGAACCGGAAGTCTCTGGTGTCTTATGTGGCTTTTTTACCCTTATTGGAACAATCGCCCTGTGGGGTGCCGCCATCCTGACCGTCATTACCGGCTATGATTATTGGAAATCCGGTCGGAAATACATGGATGAATAAAAATTATGCCCGCCTGAACAGGCGGGCATTTTTAATTTTTCTTATTCCCTGATTGCTTTTGCAAGTTTGTCCAAGACGGCATTGGCGATTTTAACTTCTGCCCCATCATAGAAGGAACGCGCTAAATCCACGTATTCATTGATGATAATCGGGGTATCCAAATCTGGATTCACAAAAAATTCAGCTGCCCCCATCAGCAAAATGCCTTTAAAAACAGGTTCCACTTTGTCCTTGTTGATTTTGTCGGAAAAAGCTGAATCAATCATTTTTTCCAAGTCTGCCTGATTGTCGCGCACGTATTGCGTTAAATGGGCGAACAGGCTTTTATCGGCGGGTTCCAACACGACCACTTCTTCTTTTTCACCGGCCAGGACGGATCCCCCGATTTCTTCCATTAAAAATCGGCTGATAATTTGATCCCAGCTTTCGCCAGATTGAGTTTTTGCATAATAGGCTTGTACCGCCATCAAGCGGGCATTCGTAAAGGGTTGTTTTGGATTTGTCATTTTCTTTTCTTTCCTGTCAGTTTATTTACAAAGTCTTCAAAATCTTTGGGCTCCTCAAAATTCTTGTACACCGAGGCATAGCGGATATAGGCGACTTTATCCAGTTGTAAAAGTGCCTCCATCACAAAAGCACCAATCTCAGAAGATTTAATTTCATTTTCGCCCAATTGTTCCAATCGGCGTACAATGGAATTTACCAATTGATCCACTTTATCAAATTGAACATCACGTTTGCGCAAGGCCAGCAAGATGGAATGGGCGAGTTTATCGCGCTGAAAAGGAACACGTGCCCCGTTACGCTTTAACACAATCAAATCACGCAGTTGGACTGTTTCAGCGGTCGTAAAACGAGCATGGCATTTGGCACATTCCCGACGCCGGCGAATCATGGTATCATCTTCACTGGGACGCGAGTCTTTGACTTGGGTATCAGCACACCCGCAAAACGGACACTTCATTTGACCTCCTTAATGCAAGAAAGTTTGTTCACACGGCGTTCATGGCGACCGCCCAAAAAGTCTGTTGTCAAAAACATATCCACACATTTTTTGGCCTTACTGGGCGTTATAAATTTTGCCCCGAAAATCAGCACATTGGCATCATTATGCCCGCGCGCCATTTCGGCCATTTGGGGATTTAAGACCAGTGCACCACGGATAAAGGGAAACCGGTTAGCGGCAATACTCATCCCAATGCCAGAGGTACAAATCAAAATACCTTTAGCCTCTCGATTGGCTTGCATGCCTTTAATGAGTTCATATGCTTTGTCGGGGTAGTCCACCGCAGTTTCGGCATTTTCCGGACCATAATCCACCACTTCAAAGCCCTTTTCTATCAAATAGGCCTTGAGTGTATTTTTTAAATTTGCGCCCCCATGGTCGGCAGCCATTAAAATTGTTTGCATTTTCACCTCGATTTTGATACACTATATATTAGGCGAAAAATGAAAAAATTACAAGCAAAAACTTTTTTAGGGATTGATTATGGCGCGAAACGTATTGGTTTAGCGTTAGGGAGTGAATCGGAAAAAATCGCCAGAGCCTTTAAAATTATTCATAATTTGAATGAATTAAATGATATCGTTCCTGCCAAAAATGTGGATGCCTTTGTAGTGGGGTGGCCCCTGCAACCTGATGGCACAGAAGGGGAAACTTGCCAACAAGTGAGATTGTTTTGCAATCGCCTAACCGAAAAATTTGGATTGCCCATTTTTTATGTGGATGAACGCCTGTCCAGTAAAAAGTCAGAGGAATACTTACGCGACACTTTGTTCATGCGTGCGAGTAAGCGCAAAGATATTTTAGATGCAGAAAGTGCCAGAGTTATTTTGCAACAATTTTTGAATTCAATTAATACAAGTTAGTTTTTTCTTTTAAACTGATTAAAAAAATTGACAAGGAAATATAAATATAATAAAATATAGAAAATACTTTTTTTATAAGGAGTCAAGATGAAACTATATAACACACTCACACGTCAATTGGAAGAATTTACACCGATCCACGCCGGCGAGGTCAGTATGTACTGTTGTGGCCCAACGGTGTATAGTTTTGCTCATATCGGAAACTTGCGCACCTATTTGAACGAAGATTTTTTGCATCGCACTTTGACCCGTGCCGGCTACACAGTCCACCATGTGATGAATATTACCGATGTCGGACACTTGACTTCTGACGAAGATACGGGTGAAGATAAAATGTTAAAGGCCGCGGAAAAAGAAAAAATGGATGTGCTCGCCTTGGCTCGTAAATACGAAGATTTCTTTTTTGACGAAGAACGAGATTTAAACATTATTCGCCCCGAAAAAGTGTGCCGTGCAACCGAGCATGTTGAGGACATGATTGAATTTATCAAAAAATTGGAAGAAAAGGGGCTGGCCTATACAGCAGGCGGTAATGTTTATTTTGATACCGTGAAATTTGGTCATTATGGCGAACTGTCGCATAAGGATATAGATGGCTTACAACATGGGGCGCGTGTGGAAGAAGATAAAAATAAACGCAACCCAACGGACTTTGTGCTGTGGTTCACTTCCTCCAAGTTTGAAAATCAGATTTTGCAGTGGGATTCCCCATGGGGGAGGGGTTATCCCGGGTGGCATATCGAATGTTCTGTGATGTCCTCCAAATACCTGGGAGAACGCATAGATATTCACTGTGGCGGTGAAGATCATGTGGCTGTTCACCATGAAAATGAAAAGGCTCAATCCGAAGGGTGCTTTGGGCATAAGTGGGTGAATTACTGGTTGCACAATAAATTTTTACAGCTTAAAGATGTCAAAATGTCCAAATCTTTGGGGAATATTTTGACGATTCCCGCCTTGAAAGAAAAAGGATATAATCCGTTGGCGTATCGTTATTTGGCACTGACAGCGCACTATCGCTCACTGCTTCAATTTACGTGGGAAGCATTGGATGCTGCCCAAAAATCCTATGATAACTTAAAAGCGCGTGTTATTGAAATCAAAAAGGATTTGTCGGGCGCCATTGATGAAGCACAAAAGAAAGCTTACTTGGATAAGTTTGATACCGCTCTTTTCAATGATGTTTCTACGCCTCAGGCGCTGGCTATCATGTGGGAAGCGGCCAAAGATACTGCTCTCAATAATGCCACCAAGTGGGCAATTTTGTCCGATATGGATAGCGTTTTGGGTCTTAAAATGGACGACATGAAGGAAGAAACTTTCACGCCATCTGATGAAGCTTTAAAATTGATCGAAGAAAGAAAACAGGCACGTGCCAATAAAGATTGGGCCAAATCGGATGAACTAAGGGATGCCTTGGCGAAACTGGGCGTTGGTATCAAAGATTTACCAGGAAATCAACTGGACATTTTCCCCTTAAAATAAACTTGCCAAATTTTGATTTTGTGCTATAATAAAGATATGCAAAATCAAATGATTTACATGGGTAAAATTCAAACGAATCCTCCTTTAGGCCGGGGACCGATGGAGTTGTTGCAAAAATTAAATGCTTTTGCCGAATATCAGGCCTCCCATGATCAAGAAGTGCGTCAAATGCCCGCAAAAATGACCTATAAAATCAATGCAGAACTGAAATTGGCGATTGTTGCGTTGATGACGACTTGTTCGCTTTTGGATCCTAATCGCGATGGCCCGGAAAGTGAAACTTATTTTGAAAAAGAAATCAAAATTATTCAGCAAAATTCTGGGCAAAAATATATTGACTTTGGACGCATTCGCCCCTTTTTAATTCAAAATTTTTTGATTCCAGAAATTGTGGATGATTGGATTTTGTATCGGGATGTGGCGGGGGATGGGATTCATGCCTTGATGGACAGAAAGACGGCTTTACAAGGCCTTTCCACCTATGCCCGTGGGGGAACACCTGTTTATGAATTTTCCAGGTTTTATCGTAAATTTATGGAAAATAAAATAGCCAAGAAAAATCAAACGCAAGAGGATTTCAAAAAAATTGCGATGAAAACTTTAACCGAACAAATCATTTCCTCTCAATTGGCACAAGGCCATTCGGCCTCAGAAATTTTGGATCATATTATGAACGACAATTTATTGGAATTGACCACGCTTAATCCACAAAATCCACTTTTACCTAAAAAATAAGATTTATTTTCCTTTTTTAATCAATCCTAAATGCATTTCAATACTGGCCAGTAAAATCAAAACATAGGCCATCAATTCCATGCTTTCTTCAATCAAACGGCGAATGAGTGAAATGTGGTCCATTTGTCCAACGGCATCTTCAATAAAGGATCTGTGTCCAATACATTGAGCCAGTGGGATAAAAATAATCATGGCAGTGAACATTAAATCAAAAGCGGTTGAATCCAGAAAACGTACGAATGGTTCTTTTAAACTTTTAAGTTTTTTGCCAGCATAGCACAGGGCGCCAATGGGAAATAAAAAGGCAAATTTCCAACTGACGATAGGCAGAATTTTATCAAATAAAGAATCTAATTCCCTGATGCAACAAAAAGTTGTTAAACTGGCCAATAAAAACAAAACGGGTCTGTAAAAAGCATTTTTAATGACGCTTAATACAAAAATCAAAGTTGATAAAATTAAAGTTGCCAGCTGTAAATTTTCCACCAATCCATGTTCAGCAAAAGTATCTGTTTTATAACAATCGGATAAGCGCCACAATCCTAAAACAACAGCCAATAAAACAGTAAAGTAAAACCCTTGGCGTGTCAATTTTAACACTATCTTATGGTCTGACGGATTGATTTTAAATACACTTTTTTTCATCATAATATACCTCATTATTCATATAATAATATGTCTTTTTGTAGAGGAAATTATATTAAAAAGCAAGCGTTTTTAATATATTGACTATATGAAGCGCATTCTGCAACAATGGCAGATATTATTCAAACGCTTAGGAAAAGATGTTTCTGTACGGATTCTTTGTCATAAAAATCAAAGTGATGCCCTGGGCCGTGGTTTTAGGGCGGTGGGCGCTGTTAAACAAGATATCGGTGGTCGCCACGAAGTCCATGGTATTATCGGCCTTCAATACGCTGGCAGTTTTGGTATCGGTGGTAAATAGAAACTGGGGTAGTTAAATCTACCCCAGCCTTATTTAACAAGAGCTTGATTTTTCCCTTAAAATCTGCTATAATACCTCTGTTGTCTTTTAATGAAGGCATTTTTAACCTTGCTGAACGATATCTCGGTTACGGCTCAAAAATGTTGGAAAAAGGCAACCATCAACCAAAAAATGAAAGGAAAAATGATGTCGATGTCAAAAGAAAAGAAGCAATCCATTATTGCTGAATACGCAACCACCAAGGGCGATACAGGTTCACCTGAAGTCCAAGTGGCGTTACTCACCGAAGAAATCAAGGCTCTTTCAGAACACTTGAAAAATAACAAAAAGGATTTCCACTCTGCCCGTGGGTTAATGGCACGTGTGGCAAATCGTCGTCGGTTGTTGGCATATTTGAAAAAAACAGATGCCAAACGCTATGAAGCATTGATTGCACGTTTGAAACTGCGTAAATAGTTTCAGATCAGGAAAGGGTGTCAAGGGATGCCCTTTCCTTTAGTTTGTATGTATGAAGATGAAAGGAAAAAAATGAGTTTATTTACAACCTATAAAAAAGAAATGTCCTGGGGAGGCAGAACACTTTCCATTGAAACAGGAAAAATTGGCCGTCAAGCAGACGGATCCGTGATTGTGCGTTACGGGGATACAGTGGTCCATTGTGCCGTCTGTGCCAGCAAAAAAACACCCGAAACATTTGAAGATTTTATTCCATTGACCGTGAATTACCAAGAAAAAACATATTCTGCCGGTCAATTGCCAGGTGGCTTTTTTAAGCGCGAAGGAAAGCCTTCTGAACATGAAGTGTTAACTTCTCGTTTGATCGATCGCCCTATTCGTCCTTTGTTTGTGAAGGGCTTTAACAACGAAACACAAGTCGTTTGTACGTTAATTTCTTATGATAAAAAAACACAAGCCGATATCGTGGCCATGATTGCGGCCAGTGCAGCGCTTACCATTTCAGGCCTGCCTTTCTTGGGGCCTATTGCCGGTGCCAGAATTGGTTATATTGATGGTGAATATGTCTTGAATCCAAAAGTCTATGAAATGAAAAAGACACAATTGGATTTGGTGGTCGCCGGTACACGTGAAGGCGTGTTAATGGTGGAATCAGAAGCAGGGGAACTTTCCGAAGAAATCATGTTGGGCGCTGTGGAATTTGGACATGAAGCCTTGAAACCTGTCATTGATTTGATTATTTCTTTGGCAGAAGAATGTGCCAAAGATCCTTGGGAAGTGAAGGCTGAACCTGCCGAATACGCGACGGTTCGCGCTGAGATCAAAGAAAAATTGGGGGCTGAAATTGAAGCAGCTTACAAGATTCACAATAAATTGGAACGTCAAGATAAGATTGCCGAAATCAAAGAAAAAGCAAAAGCCCTTTTTGAAGGTGAAGGTCATGAAGCTGAACTGGCCATCTATGAAAAGGTGTTCCATGAATTGGAAGCCCGTACGGTGCGTGATTCCATTTTAGCGGGTAACCCCCGTATTGATGGACGTGATACCAAGACAGTGCGCCCCATTGAAACAGAAGTGGGCTTATTGCCACGTGCTCATGGATCCGCTTTGTTTACCCGTGGGGAAACGCAAGCGATGGTCGTGACCACCTTGGGAACAGGGGATGATGAACAAATCGTGGATTGCTTGGACGGGGAATATTCCCAAACATTCTTATTGCACTATAATTTCCCCCCATACTCTGTAGGGGAAGTGGGCCGTATGGGATCCCCGGGACGCCGTGAAATCGGACATGGAAAATTGGCATGGCGTGCTATTCATCCAATGCTTCCTTCTCATGATGAATTTCCTTACACAATTCGTGTTGTTTCTGAAATTATGGAATCCAACGGATCTTCTTCAATGGCGACTGTTTGTGGTTCCACTTTGTCTTTGATGGATGCAGGTGTGCCGATGAAAAAGCCTGTGGCCGGGATTGCAATGGGTCTGATTAAAGAAGGGGATAAATTCGCGGTCCTCACTGATATCTTGGGCGATGAAGACCATTTGGGTGATATGGACTTCAAGGTAGCAGGGACGAAAGACGGTGTGACAGCCCTTCAAATGGATATCAAGATTACTTCCATTACACCTGAAATCATGAAGATTGCCCTTAATCAAGCGCATGAAGGTCGTATGCATATTTTGGCAAAGATGGCTGAAAGTTTGGCCGAACCGCGTCCTGATATTTCACCTTTGGCGCCCAGAATCCATTCCTTCTCAATTGATAAAGAAAAGATTGGTGATGTGATTGGAACGGGTGGTAAGGTTATTCGTGAAATTACCGAAAAGACCGGAGCCAAAGTTGAAATTGATGATGACGGACGTGTGTCTGTGGCCTCTTGCGACAGCGCTGCTGCTAAGGCTGCCATTGATTGGATTCAAGCCATTGTGGCCGAACCTGTTGTCGGACGCATTTATGAAGGTGTGGTTGTCAAGATTATGGACTTCGGTGCCTTTGTGACCTTTATGCCCAATCGTGATGGTTTGGTGCACGTGTCCGAAATGGCTGATCACCGCGTTGAAAAAGTGACAGACCTGGTTAAAGAAGGGGATCGTGTGAAAGTCATGATGATGGGGATGGAAAAAGGTAAGATTCGCTTGTCCATGAAACGTGTTAATCAGGAAACAGGGGAAGAAATTCCTGTTCAAAAAAAGGAAAAAAAGCACAAAAAGGAAAAAGAAAAATCTGAAGAAACGCCCGCCGAAACGGGTGCCTCTTTAGAAGATACTCTTCCTGAAGTGAAATAGTTCTTCTTAAAATATGAAAGCCTCGATATTTGATCGAGGCTTTTTTTAAGGAATAAAATTTTTAATTATTTTTTCTCATTATATTTAAAATTCTTGATCTTTTTATTTAACTCATCAATTAAGGCCTGAACAGAGCCTTGATGCTGCTGTAAAAAGGTTGTGTATTCTTTTTGATAACTGATAACCATGGATACGTTTTCTACTGTAATATCCATAATCAGATACTTTTTATCTTTTTGACGCAGACGCCAAATGACCTCAATAGGGGGATCATTGTTGATTTTACTGTCCACGAACAATTGATTTTTTTGTTGAGCGTTACGTGTTCCCTGAAAAACAATATCCTGACCTTGGTATAGGCCAAATCTGTCTGTCCATGTTTTAGTTGTCAAATCCGTAAAAGCTTCTATAAAATCTTGCTTTTCTTGGTCTGTTGCTTTTTTCCAATAGACGCCCAACACTTGTTTTGAAATGTTTTTTAAATCCAAATTGGTTGTAAATTTTTCACGGAAAAAAGCTTCTTTTTCTTCATTTGTTTTTTGGGCTAAGACCCCTTTTTCAATGATTTCCTTGGATAAAGTATCCATGTAATCGATGGCAGGATCTGCGCATAAAGCTGGGATAGCCCACAGGGCACATACTAAAGTTAAAATGATTTTTTTCATTCATCCTCCTCTTCAATTTCAAATTCAAATTCATAAGCCTTCGGGGCTTGCTCACTTTCTGGTAAAACTTTATTAATTTTCTTTTGTCGATTTTGACGGTACATGGTGCGTGTTGCAGCATAATGATCTGTAGAAGATTTTTCTAAGTTATCCAACAACTCATCTGCCTTGTCACGTTTAACAAATCCTTTTGCAGCAGTTGCGCTGTACACAATCGCGTGTTCATGCTGCAACCGCCATCCGACGGGATCAGCCAATGAATCGACCCCTAATCCAATCGCATCCCGTGGATTGGATGGGCCCAATAAAGGCAGCATAATATAGGGGCCTTCATCATGCCATCCCCATTTCGCCAAAGTTTGTCCAAAATCGTTATCCGGTGCAGGAATATCCATTTGGGTCGCAACATCGAATAACCCCAAACATCCGGCGGTTAAATTGACCCCCGTGCGCTCCAAGACATAAAAGGCCTCTTTGGGATTTCCCTGCAAAAGAGCATTCAGAAAAAAGGCCGGCTGTTTTAATGTTTCAAAAACGTTACCAATGCTTGTTCTGATAAATTCTGGGACAGCCCAACGATATCCTTGTACTGCAGGTTTTAAAACGACTTTATCTGCAGCCTGATTAAAAGAAAAAATCCCACGGTTAACAGGTTCGTAAGGGTCTTTTTCTGTGGCTGATTGATCAGACACCACAGAATCACTTTTGGTGACAGTACAACCAGAAACCAAAATTGAAGTACTTATCATCAAAAAGCTGAGCCATAAAATCGTTTTACCCTTCATTTTTTCCTTGCTTTTCTTATGAATTTAATTCACACTAATCATAAATCAAGAGTATCAGTAACCACAAAAAAGGTCAAGGAAAAAGATGTTTGGGGGATATAAAAAAATACTTTTTTTAAGCATATCAATACTTTGTTCTAACTCAGTTTTAGCGCAATTTATTGATGATATTGGTTTGTTCCCTGATGAAAATGTGCCTGTTGTTCAAAAGGAAAAAGAGGGGCCGGCTTCATTGGTTGTCAAATCCGAAGAAAAAAAAGAAGCTGCTGTCCCCGCTGTAAACACTCTCCAAACAGATACTTCAGAGCCCAATATTGGGCGAAAGGCAATTCCCTTGGAAAAATTGGTTTTAACGCCGGATCCCCTTCCTGAAATCAGTGTTGATTTAAGTGATAAAAAGCCCGTTCAAATTGTACAGGAGCAACCTCAAAAACCTATCAATACACGTCAAGAGGGAATTTATATTCCCCCTGCCGATAAAACAGTAGTATCCCCTGCTTCTCCTTCTGCCTTTGCTGATTTCCACGATGTGCGTCAATTTGATTTGGAGGGCTTTTATTTGGGAATGACACCTGATGCAGTTTTACAAATGGCCAGGCAAAAATATTATCAAATCAGTAAAATCAAAAAGGCCATTCCCTTGTTTCAAACGACCCATTATGAAACGATTTGTCGCCAATCTGGCATTTATGCGCCTGACATGGTACGGGCTTGTATTCGCCAGCATGCGCAAAAAAATAAACAAACGTATGTGGAAGAAATTGTTCTGACTAAAAAGCCGACTCGTGAATCTTTTTCTTTTAAGTTTACTTCTCCAGCAACAGATAATGAAGCTTATCAGATTATCTATCAAAATCGGGGGGATAATTCGCTTAATTTTACGCGTCCTAACTTGGCAAAAAAACTCAATCGTAAAGAAGCCTTTTTTAATGCCGTTTTTAATATGTATGGTTATCCGGATGATAGTAAAGAGTTGATTTGGGGGACAAAAGAAGATGCCTATATGCAAGTAGAAATGTCAGGCTCAGCTTATGATGCCACCATTAGATTGTTGGATGTCGGGTTATCCAATGAAGATTATTTCGAGGCTCTGGATTGGAAAGCTGACCAAGGGCCAACGGACCATTTCGGATTTGATGAATAGGGGGATAAATGGCTGAAGAAAATGCTTATTTAATTAATTATACCAGGCAAGCCAAAGAAAATCAGTTTCCTCCGCTTGTTGGGCGTGAAAGGGAATTGGAACGGCTTATTCATATTTTGCTGCGTGCCAGTAAGAATAATCCTGTTGTGGTGGGGCCGGCTGGCATTGGAAAAAGTGCTTTACTAAAAGGATTGATCAGCTTTATGGCAAGTGAAAATGCCCCTGAATATATGCAATCGCGTGAAGTGGTTGCGCTGGATGTGGCCAAATTGATGCTGGATGCCAAAGATGAAGCAGCCTATGCAGAACTCACCAAAGGGGCTTTGCAATCCATCATTGACTCTGATGGTCAAAAAGTTTTATACTTAAATGATATCAGCTTTTTGGTGCAAATGGATTCGAACCCTGAAAATCGCGAAGCAGCCAAGTTTTTGAAATTGGCGCTGGTGGCCGATAAAATCAACTGTATGGTGGAAACGGATACACTACATTTTGTGGGCTTTTTAGAAAAAGATTCGGCCATTATGGCACACATGCAATCCCTTTTATTGGAAGAACCCACACTGGACGAAAGTATTGAAATTTGTGAAGCCCGTAAAGGAGCATTAGAGGGGCATTACAGTATTATCATTCCCCCAGAAACCGTGAAGGTTGCCTGCCAATTAACGGGGCGTTATGTAAAACAGCGGGCTTTTCCAGAAAAGGCGTTGGATTTGTTGGATGATTCGGCCAGCCTTCTGATGATGGATATTGCCCGCGGTGAAGTAGATAGTGAAGCCAATACCTTAACCCAAGATTTTTGCTTCCGTACCATTGCCGATTGGACGGGGATTCCTGTTGAAAAAGTGGATGCGGAAGATAAAGCGCGTCTTGCTCATGCGGAAGACATTTTGCGTGAACGTGTGGTGGGGCAAGATAATGCGGTCAAAGTGGTGGCAGAAGCCTTACGTCGATCGCGTTCAGGCCTACAAGATCCCAACCGCCCGATTGGGTCATTCCTGTTTATCGGGACAACGGGAACGGGTAAAACAGAACTCGCCAAATCCTTGGCGGACTTTATGTTTAATGATGAAACGGCCCTCATGCGCCTTGATATGTCCGAATATATGGAAAGAAACTCTGTCGCGCGTTTGATTGGTCCTCCCCCGGGGTCACCGGGCTTTGAAGCGGGAGGCTTGCTTACCGAGTCCATTCGTTTAAAGCCCTTCCAAGTCATTCTGTTTGACGAAGTGGAAAAAGCACACTTGGATATTTTGAATTTGATGCTTCAGTTGTTGGATGAAGGGCGTTTGACGGACAGTAAAGGGGTGACGGTGGACTTCAGAAATACCATCATTATTTTGACCTCTAACGTGGGCGCGAATCTGCCCAGTTACCAGCGTGTAGCGAAGCTCACCGAATACTTCCGCCCAGAATTTTTGAACCGCTTGGATAATATTGTGTCGTTCCACCAGTTAAAGGAGGAACATTTACGCAAGATTGTGGAAATTCATTTGGGAAAACTTTTAAAGCGTGCGGCCGCCATTGGCTATCAAGTGACGGTGGATGAAAAGGCTAAAGATTGGTTTGTGGATGAAGTGTTTGCCTCTAAATTCGGGGTGCGTGCTTTGAAGCGCTTGATCCAAGATCAGGTGGAAAATCCGCTCTCGCTCCTTATTATGCAGGAAAAAATTGCCCCAGGCATCCCTGTCTTTTTGAATGTGGATCCATCAGGGCGTAAGTTGCAGGTCTATGCGAAACGCGGGGAAAGTAAAATTGAACCGCCACCCCCAGCGCAAGAAAAAGAAATTATTGAAGAAGCGGTTGAAGAGGCTGAGGAAGAATTTAAACCCTCTCCACGCCCCGAAGAAAATTCTCCTGAATCCACTGAAACAGAACCCGAAAATGCCGAAGAATCTCACGACACAATTGCTTGATTGGTACGCCCAAAATGGGCGTGAGATGCCGTGGCGTGTGAAAGGGGGCGCGCACCCCAATGCCTACGCCGTATGGATCAGCGAAATTATGCTCCAACAAACAACCGTGGCGACGGTGGTGGATTACTTTATCCGGTGGATGAAAAAATTCCCCGATATTAAAGCATTGGCGAACGCTGATTTACAGGAAGTCTTGCTGGCTTGGCAAGGGCTTGGTTATTATACGCGGGCCAGAAAAATCCATGAATGTGCTAAAGTTTTGATTGAAAAATATGAGGGACAAATTCCGAATAAACGTGACGACCTGTTAAAGCTCCCCGGAATTGGACCTTATACGGCCAGCAGTATTTGCTGCTTTGCTTTCAACCAGCCTGAAACGGTTGTGGATGGCAATGTGATGCGTGTGATTGCGCGCCTTCGTGGTATTACAAAAGAAATTACTGCGCCTGATATTTATCCTTTGGCACAAGAACTGACCAGCCCAACACAGGGCGCAGATTATGCCAGCGCCATCATGGATTTGGGGGCTACCGTCTGTACGCCCACGAATCCCAAATGCGCAGAGTGCCCGTGGGTGGCGGCCTGTATTGCCCATAAAAAAGGGATTCAAGAACAAATCCCCCAAATTAAAAAACTCACGAAAAAAGAAAAGTTTGGTCGCCTTTATTTGATTCAAAATGATTCAGGGGAATACCTGATTCGCAAGCGTCCAAAGCAAGGGCTTTTGGCGAACCTGTGGGAATTTCCATGGGAAGAAATACCGGAATTGTCCCCCAAAAAACTTCCCCATGTTGTCCATGTTTTTACACATTTCAAATTGACACTGGAATTGGTGCATGCCCCTCAAGAGAAGGCCGAAGACTTTCCAAACGCCATTTGGGTGCATCCAAAAGATTTCAAAAATTACCCCTTTCCGACTTTGATACAAAAGGTAATCAAAAAGCTATGAAACAAATGTATGTTTATATAATGGCAAGCAAACGCAATGGAACGATTTATGTAGGTGTCACATCTGATTTAGTTAAACGTGTGTGGCAACATAAAAATCATATAGTCAAAGGTTTTACAGATAGATATAAGGTGAATCAGTTGGTGTATTATGAGGTATGGCAAGATGAATTGGGGGCGATTCAGCGAGAAAAGACACTGAAACACTATGGACGAAATAAAAAGAAGGATTTGATAGAATCTTTTAATCCTTTGTGGCAAGATTTATATGAGGTGATTATAAAATAAGTCTGTCATTCTTGTGCTTTTTTATTCTGTCAT
>DFKU01000048.1:19426-22371 GCA_002373615.1 Alphaproteobacteria bacterium UBA3637
CTTTTTTATTCTGTCATCCTTGTGCGATAGCACGAGGATCCAGGTCATATATAGTCCTATTTCCTGCCTGGATTCTCGCCCAAAAGGGCAAGAATGACAAATAATAGATAAAAAACGCTTGCACTTTTTAGAAAAACTCTTTAGACTAATCCCAAAGAGGGAATAAATGCTTTATTTATTGTTTGTTTTAACATTTTTGTGTGGGATATTGTTTTATGGGCTCAGCCCCCATGATAAGCAACTGGACATGACCGCCCACCAAGCCGAAGGTATGATTGTCACCTTTTTGGCACAGCATCAGGCCGCAAGGGATTACCTTTATACCTGGTTGGGTGCTAGTAGTGATGCTACAACAGGTAATTTACAAAACGCTCCAAATGATAAGTTTTTAAAGGCAGAAACAGATAATCCCACGATTTTTAATTTTGAAACAATGATGCCGATGGGGATTGTGAATGATATGTGTGCGAATAACCAAGGTATTCCGGGCAAAGATTCCTGTAATGATGGGGGCTCCCCCTCTGAGCCAATTCCTGGTTTTGTCAGTAAAGTTGTTGTAGATGGTGCCAAACACTATGTCATCACCTATGGGGGATGGGAAAAATGTACTGGTTCTGAAACAGGTTCTGATGCGGGATGCACTTACAAACGTCCCAGTTGGTGGCCACGTCCCGGCCAAAAAATGCGCCGTTTTGAATCATGGCGCAAAGCCATTGCCAACCGCACCCGTGGCTCCATCAGTTGCGGTACCTTGGTTGAGGTTGAAACAAACAAATGGTGCATTGATAATGGCGAAACGGTGTATAAAAATGAAAGCGCTGAGTCCAAAGTATGTATGACCCAAGTACCAACGGCTGTGTTGAATGAACTTCCCCAAAAATCAGGGGCACTGGACAAGGATTATGCCGACGACCTTCTCTTTTGCATGTCGGAATTTAAACAAGGCGTCCAACCTGGGCATTATGCCACCTCCGCCACTCACTTTTACGACGGTTATTCAAACATTGGCATCGGACAGCATAAATCGGATATAAATAGCGTACAGTGGACAAATTTGGCTAACGATTCAAACACGCTTCCTGTCAAATTTGACAATGTTCCCTACACCAATCTGACCGATGCTTTGGATACGGGGATTAATTTAGGTACTTCTTATACCGTCACCATATTGGCCCAAGTACTACCAGATACAGGCACTTTTTCATTATTTACAGCACAAAAGGATGGTTCTGATATGTCCATCTTTGAATGGGAAAAAAACTGGACTTGTCAAAGTTCAAGTGCAGGTTTCAAATTTTCGCATGCGGTTGAAAATGAAAAAAATGCCACTTGCTTTACGGGATATAATCAGAAAGAAGATGACTCAAAAATCATTTCATGGACATTCGTTGTTGCAAATTGCCCTAAGGACAGATATAATACGACTGAGACTTGTATGTCTGTCTATGAAAATGCGGTTCGCCGAATTATTCGTAAAAAAGAAAATTTTAACGGCACTTTAAAAATTGGCACCTCGGATGGTAGTGCCAATATCTATGGCATTCGTTACTATAATTCGGCCCTAAAAGAAGAACAAATTCAGCAAAACTTTAAAGTAGATCAAAAACGTTTTGGTATATCTGATGTCAACAATGGGAAAACAGAAGAAAATCCAGCTATTACTGTGATAGAAAAGGAGGGATCATAGACATGAAAATGAAATCCATAATTCAATTGTCATCTTCGTGCTTGACACGAAGATCCAGCGGTGTGATATTCAAAAATAATAAGGAATTAGAATCCACTGGATTCCGGATCAAGTCCGGAATGACACGTTTGGCTCAATCCGGCTCTATCATGTTGGAAGTTGTGGCCGTTTTGGCCTTGATGGGGGTAATGGGGGCCATGTTGTTCCGCCAAATTTACCAACGCAACCAAGAACTGCATAATATCCAAATGGCGTCCGAAATCCGGACGGTGAAAGAGGCCTTTTCCGCCTATATTCAGGCGAATCGTGCGTCAATAGTTACTGAATGTGGTCACATAACCCCTAACGAAATTGTGACGTGTAGTCAGGAAAATGATGCCATCGCCTCATCTGTGTGTGAATACCTGCCGGCAGGCTGGTTTGGGGATGATCTGCGTGCATGCCAAGCTGATGGAGGACTAAAAGATGCATATAGTTTTAGCATGTATGCCTATCGGGATCCAACTGGCAGGGATGCTGTCTATGGCATTGTGGTGCCGACCACAGCTACTTTACCCACCACAGGGTGGAACTTTCGCCGCGCCGCCCGTGTGGCTTTGTTGGTGGGGGCCGATGGAGGGGCATATCATAAAACCATCACAAAAGGGGAAATAGCAGGATCGCTTGGTTCATGGCATATTGTAAACTGTGAAGAAGGAGGTTCTTGTATTATTGATAATGATTATTATCCCAATGGTACTTATGTGGCAAATACGGGCTTAGATATTTTTGCCCCGGAATACGAAATGCCCGAAGGCAAAGTGGGAATTCCTGCCGAGTGGAATTTGGCTTTACGAAATCTTCACGCCTATAATTATTTTTCTGTTGGGAATGCAGAAACTGGAGATTGCTATTCGATAGAAACCGATACAACACCTGGGGGAAGAAGTATCCGAAAATATGATGGCGCTGGGGAGAATGCAGTTGTAATAAGTGATGCAGTTTATTCTGCTCTTTCCGACACATGTAAACCGCTCTTTTGGGTGGGCTCTGATAATGGAGGAAATCCAACCTCAGGCAATGTTTATGTTCAAAATGATTTGAATGTGGGGGCGGATATGACGGGCACAGGTAATCACGCCCTAAAGCTGACCGCCGAGGGCGTCATTAAACAAAAAGATGGCCTTACCATTAACAAAGACGGTCGCATTATTGCACGGGAAACGGTGTCAGCTGACATTGGGGATTTAAAGCAAGGGGAACACTTTGTTTTGGATCC
>DFKU01000048.1:22483-26763 GCA_002373615.1 Alphaproteobacteria bacterium UBA3637
GTCCGCCTGTCCGACATTTTACCGAATTATATTTTAAAGGATACTTATGATACCTATTGTACTTTACAACCAGATGGTCATCCTAAGATTGGTTCAATAACGCCGACTAATAGTGACTCAACTGATAAAGCCGACCAAACATGGTGTGATGTTTCTTATGTTGTTAATACAATGTCGGCAACTGCTTCTGGAAATAATGACGCAACTATGGAACTTCCTTATCCGAATTGCCCAACGGACTATAAGATGGTGGCAATGGTGATTCCCACTCATTTTGGTCAAAAAAGTTTTATACAGACAAAACAAGGCCATACACATACAACAAATTCTGTTGATGGTACTTCTTCTCATTCACATACGGTTTATGGTGCTACTTATGATTCTGACGCAAAAAAATCAGGAGCCTCAGGTGCGGCTGGAGATCAATTCGTTTCGGATGTAGAAGGATGTGCTTTTTTTGCGCAGATAAATAATAAAGATAGCACTGGCCCGGTTAAATCATTAAATGACCCCTCAAAAAAATTCATAGTTACCTTGGGATATCGGAAAACTGATCAGGGTAGCAATCACCCAACGCCATGTCCGGTAAACAACGGTAAAACAGAAACTATGCATGCCACTGTTCAAACCTATTGCGTTTGGTCGCCCAGTTTGTATGATGGGAAAAAGGCTAGCTGTTTGGCAGCCGGATATTTTTATAATATTTCCACCGACAAATGCGGTGTCACACAAGAATACGGAAAAGGGACTTCAGTACGCAACGATGGAAATGCAGAATTTGGGGTTTCTGTAAAGTCATCAGAAGTCAGCAAAGAGACATGTGAAGCCGCTGGATTTAAATGGGTAGCGTGGAGTGGTTTAACTCCAGATATACCTGCACACTGTCAGTATATATATATAAACCCTACTGAGGTTAACAGCTTGTCTGGAATTTATAAAAGAGATGAAAATGGTAATGTTTTAGGTTCGGAATCGAGCGCTGACCTTCTTAGGCGAAAAGCCGCCGTGTGTAAAGCTGCCGGTTATAAATGGGACGGGGCAACTTGTTCTGAATAATGACAAGTAAAAAGAAACACTGTCATCCCTCGCTTGACGGGGGATCTCATCAGATTCCCGCTCTCACTCCGTTCGGCAGGAATGACAGAAAAAAGGCACAGTCATCCTCGGGCACCTTACTCTGTCATGCCCGACCTGATCGGGCATCCAGTGGCAAGGTATTCCATAATACGGCCTTAAAATCCGCTGGATATTCGTGTCAAGCATGAATATGACACTTGGAATTTTTCCTTGCCTTTCGCCTTTTTTTCTGTTATAATGATTTTGCTTTGATCCTGCCGACACAGGGGAGCATCAGGGAAGAACGGCGTTAATGTGCCTATTAGACCCCTGCGGGCGCGCCCGAAACAGCGTGATTAAGGGGATTCAAAGGGATCCTGAAGTCAGGTGGCACAGCGGACGAAATTCGCCCTGACGCTTAACAAAAGAAAAAGGAAATTAAAATGCAAACTTATAGAACAAAATTATGTGGCGAGCTCCGTGCCTCGGATGCCGGTCAAGAAGTTATTTTATCCGGATGGATTCAAACAAAACGCGACCATGGGAACCTGTTATTCGTGGATTTACGCGATAATGACGGGATTACTCAATGCGTGGTGGATGTGAATGCGCCGTGCTTTAAGGAATTGGAAAAAGCGCGTCCTGAATCCGTCATCCGCGTGGAGGGCAAAGTCGTTTTGCGGGATTCCTCCACCATCAACCCCAAAATGCCCACCGGTGAAATTGAAGTGGTGGTGAGCAAAGTTGAAACTTTGGGCGAAGCGCAGGTTTTGCCATTCTTGATTACAGCAGATTCTGCGGAGCTTTCCGAAGAGCAACGTTTGACCTATCGTTTCTTGGATTTGCGCCGCGCCAAACCCCATGCCAACATTTTACTGCGCAACCGCCTGAACAAATTTGTGCGCGATGCCATGTGGAATATGGGCTTTACGGAATTCCAAACACCGATTTTAACGTCCTCCAGTCCGGAAGGTGCCAGAGATTATTTGGTGCCCTCTCGTGTGCACAAGGGCGAATTTTATGCCCTGCCTCAATCCCCGCAACAATTTAAGCAACTGTTGATGGTGGCAGGCTTTGACCGGTATTTCCAATTAGCGCCGTGTTTTCGTGATGAAGATAGCCGCGCTGATCGTTCCCCCGGGGAATTTTATCAAATTGACTGGGAAATGTCCTTTGTGACCCAAGAAGAAATTATGGAAGTGGGCGAAAAATTGATTAGTAGCATTTTCCGCGAATTTGCGCCTGAGGCCACATGCTCTGAGGCACCCTTCCAACGGATTCCGTTTGACGAAGCCATGCTGACCTATGGGACGGATAAGCCGGATTTAAGGAACCCCTTGCGCATTGTGGATGTGTCACAAGTTTTTGCGGGTTCTGACTTCGGTATCTTTGCAAATACGGTGGCGGACGGGGGCTTTGTGCGTGCCATTCGTGCCCCGAAATCTGCCGATAAACCCCGCAGTTGGTTTGATAAACTCAATGCCTTTGCGGTTGAAAATGAAATGGGTGGCTTGGGCTATATCGTCCGCACAGCCGAGGGAAATAAAGGCCCCATCGCCAAGAAATTGGACGAAGCGCGCCTCGCTAAATTGTTTGAATTGACTGGTTTGGAAATTGGCGACAGTGTGTTCTTTGTGTGTGGTAAGGGCGAAAAAACAGCCCTCTTTGCCGGCAAAGTGCGCAACCTTTTGGGTAAGGAATTAGACCTGTTTGAAAAGAACGCTTTCCGCTTTTGCTGGGTCGTGGATTTCCCATTTTACGAAATGGATCCCGATACAGGCAAGCCCATGTTCAGCCACAACCCGTTTTCTATGCCCCAAGGTGAATTGGAAGCCTTGCAAACCAAGGATCCTTTAACCATCAAAGCCTATCAGTTTGATATGGTGGGGAACGGCTTGGAAATGCTCTCCGGTGCCATTCGTAACCACCGCCCTGATGTCATGTTCAAGGCCTTTGAAATCGCAGGATATGGTCCGGAAGTCGTGGAGGCCAAATTCGGCGGAATGCTGAATGCCTTTAAGTATGGGGCTCCTCCCCACGGCGGCGCAGCCTTTGGATTTGACCGTATTGTGATGATGCTGGAACATGAAGACTTCATTCGTGAAGTGATTGCGTTCCCGTTCAATCAACAGGCACAAGACCTTTTGATGCATGCACCCTCGGCGGTAACAGAACAACAACTGCGCGAAGTGCATATCAAATTGCGCTAATTTAAACTTTAAGGGCAGGGGAATTCCTTGCCCTTATTTTATTGAAAGGATAAAAATGTATATTGATTTTATTGCTGATTATGGTGAAAAAACAGGGATGGATGACTTGGCTTTTTCCGAAGTGGACAGGAAGTTAGTGGAAGAATTTTCCGCTTTGAATTTAAATTGGCCGACGATTAAAAATTTATCTGTTGCCCCTTTTAATACCATTGAAACGGGCTTTGTGGTGGCACAACTTGCCCAAAATTCAAAGCTGGGAAAAAATCATATTGTGTATCATAATACGGCCCCCAGAAAGGATGAATTATCAGCGCGCACCAACAATGCCGGTGAGTTTTTAGCAGTGGCAGAACTACCAAACGGCGTTCGTGTAATAGGGGTGTATGGCGGTTATACCTTCTCGTTTTTGGGCGTTCCTGTTTATCGTGTGAAGTGTGCGCGGGATGGTTCACAGTTTCGGTCGCGTGATGTCTTTCCGCCTTGTGTGGCAAGCTTAGCAAAACATGCAGGACAACCTCTGTCAACTTGGGAATTATTGGGGGAAGAAGTTTCTGATATCCCAACCGTTCCGGAAAATGTGATTTGTTCTATTGATGGGTATGGGAATATTAAAACGAATATTAAAATGGATGACGGGATAAAGTCCGTTGTGGTAAATGGTATTGAAAAGCAAATAGTAACGGGAACGGGTATTTTTTCTGCCCCGGATGGCGCGCTTGTTTTGGCCCCGGGGTCTTCCGGTTGGCAGGATTTAAAGTGTGTTGAGCTGTGTTTGCGTGGCGGTTCAGCAGCCATTACATTTAATCATCCCAAACCGGGTGATAGAGTGATTTTAAAATAACTTCAATCCCCGATTCAACTCGGGGATTTTTTTCTTGACATCTAAAAAATTTTCGTCTAAAAAGGAATCAGGAAATTAAAAAAAGGGATAAAAAATGTGTGATAAAAAAGGAATTTTTAAAAGGGTCAAAACGCTCAGAAGCCTGATTTTGTACACACACACACACACACACA
>DFKU01000046.1 GCA_002373615.1 Alphaproteobacteria bacterium UBA3637
CCAATCTTTGTTTGTTCACCCACAGCCACTTCAAGTTTCTGTACTCGGCCTGTAATCTTATCCATACTGCGCAAAACAACCGTTTCCGTGGGAATGTCTGCCTTTGCGACAGCGCTCAACATAAAAATACCTAAAAATAAAAACTTTTTCATTTGCCCCTACTTTGTAGATAAGAAAATAAATTCAGAAACACTGTCTTCCAATGATTTGTAGTTCTTGGTTTGTAAGATGCGATCATTTTCCTTTAAAACCGCCTGAGCACGCCCCGGTTCCAAGCGCACATACTTATCCCCCATAATGCCGACATCAGCGATGGTTGCCACTGTGTCAATGGGAAGCTTCATATTGGAATCAACGCTTAAATAAACGTCAGCGGTATAATCATCCGGCTTTAATTCTGTCGCCAAAACTGAGCCCACTTTTATCCCAGAAATACGCACATCTGAGCCAACCTCCAGCCCCCCTATTTTCGAAAAATTGGCAATCACAGTGTATCCCCCAATTTTTTTGGTATCGACACGCCCAGAGGCATAAAACAAAAATGATATCGTAAAAAACAGGACACAAAAACCTAAGATTGTTTCAATCGGATTGCGTTTCATCATTAACCTCCTCTATTTCATTTTCGGTATTTTCTTCGGGTTTGACTGCCTTTTTCTTGGCCATATAAGTGTTGAGCTTATTCAAAAGTTCATCCAAAAGCATTACATCCTGACTGTATGCCAAAGTATCCCCCGATTCCAACATTTCTTCGTCTGCCCCTGGGGTTAATTCCACATGCTTTGCCCCCAATAGGCCATCCGTTTCAATGGTCACAGAAGAATCTGCAGGGATTTCCATTTTTTTATCAAAGGAAAGCGTCACACGGACTTGAAAATTATCCCCGAATTTTTGCTCGGAAACATAACCAACAGGCATACCTGCCAAACGTACAGGCGCTCCATTCATCAGTCCATCAGCTTTTTTAAATTCAGCATACAAAATAAAGCTGGACATCTTTTTTTCAGAAACAGAACCTCCATGAGCCAGCAAAAGCCACACCCCCAAAATCAAGAACAATAACAGGCCAAGTAAAACCTTTTTTGTATCAGGTTTCATACTGTTTCTCCAAATTTATTATCCACCAACTCAACCAAGGCATTCAAGGCTTTTTCGGCATCATTTCCAGTTGCTTCCAGCTTTAAAGTTGATCCCAAAGGTGCCCCCAGCATCAATAGCCCCATAATAGATTTCCCTGAAACACGCAAGCCATCCTTATTTGTAACATAAATTTCAGACTTAAAGGTATCCGCAACCTTTACAAATGCGGCTGTTGCTCGTGCATGCAAGCCCCGTACATTTTGAATTTTTATTTCCTTTGAGGATGTCTTTGTCATTTTCTTTTCTCCAGTAAATCAGAAGCCACAACGATATAGCGTCGTCCGGATTCGGCCGCTTCTCTGATTGCTTCAGAAAGAGTCTTTTTGCGTAAACGTAACAGTTTAACCAACATAGGAACATTCATCCCTGAAACAACTTCAACCTTCCCTTCATCCAACAAAGAAATCGCTAAATTGGAAGGGGTTCCGCCAAACATATCTGTCAACAAAACAACGCCTTTTTTGTTATCCACTTTTTGGATAGCCCTTTGGATTTCTTGACGTTTCAGATCAATGTCATCCTCTGGACGTACAGATACACATTCAACATCTGGTAAAGACCCGACCACGTGCTCAGCCACCTGTTTAATGGCTTCAGCAAAATTATTATGCGCAACCAATACAATCCCAAGCATCCCCTACTCCTTTAATAAAGTGAACTCACCCATCAGGGTTCTTATCGCATATAGTACTGAAATTTCGCTTAAGTTGCAAGCACAAAAATTAAAAACGGGGATTTTTTTATTGTGTAGCAAAACTGTTCTTTGTTTTGGTAAGCGTTCTGAGTGTTTTTTTTGTAAGCGAATGACACATAAGACAGGGACAGGCTTGGAGACTTTGAATCCCCTAATTAACCCCAAACCTTTTACCTCTACTACACCTTTAAGTTTTTCTTTAGCTTTACAAAATAACTTATTGTTTTTTATAAATATTTCAACAACATCATCACCAAGTAAAACCGCCCCTTTTTCAATCAAAGAAAGCGCCAAAGTTGTTTTGCCAATACCAGCCGGACCTTGAATCAAAATGGCCTGATTTTTATAGGAAATGGCTGTTGCCTGAATATCCATTATTTCCCCTTTAAAAATGGTGTTCTCGGCGGGAATCGAACCCACGACCCACAGTTTAGGAAACTGTTGCTCTATCCTACTGAGCTACGAGAACTTATCCTTATTGTCCAGAACTAACCAAATATTCACAAAACATTCTGACAATTGCAAATTGAACAATTATCCAGAAAAAAGTGCCTAAAAAACCAAAAATATACCCGCCAAACAAAAGTCCCAAAGAACTGATGGTAGCCAATCCCAAAATCAACAAGCAAATCATATAGATAATTTTTGCATATGGGGCAATTTTTGGGGCCAATTTTTCTGTTAAAATCGGCCTATCTAAATTCATGAGATTTTTCAAAATTTCGCGCATAATTCCTCCTTATTTTTTACGCATGGTGGGGAAAGCAATCACATCCCGAATGGAGGTGTTGCCCGTTAAAAACATAATCAGTCTATCCATACCAATTCCCATTCCCCCGGTGGGTGGCAAACCATGTTCCAAAGCTTCCACAAAATCATCATCCATCATATCAGCTTCTTCATCCCCAGCTTCACGGGCAGCCACTTGGGCCTCAAAACGTTCCCGTTGATCCAATGGATTGGTCAATTCCGTATAGGCATTTCCCATTTCTTTTCCGTTAATATAGGGTTCAAATTGTTCCACCAAGCGCGGTTCGCTGCGGTGTGTTTTACATAAAGGATTCATAGACTTTGGATGATCCATGACGATGGTCGGTTGAATTAAATGCTCTTCGCATTTTGCTTCAAAAACAGCGGCCATTGAGTGACCCCAATCGGCATCTTCATCAACTTCTACGTTTAACTTCTTGGCCGCATTACGGGCTTCTTCGTCCGATGTAATAGCCATAAAATCCACGCCGGCATATTTTTTAATCATGTCGTTCATGGTAACACGCGCAAAAGGCTTAGATAAGTCAAACTTCTTGCCGTCATATTCAATTTGAAGGGTACCATTAACCGCTTGACAAGCCGTCCGCACAATTTCTTCAAACAAATCAGCCATATCATTATAATCTGTATAGGGCAAATACATTTCCAACCCTGTAAATTCCGGGTTATGTGTTGTATCCATGCCTTCGTTACGGAAGTTTTTGGCAAATTCAAAGACCCCCGGTAATCCGCCCACAATCAAACGCTTCAAAAACAATTCTGGGGCCACACGCAAGAATAAATCCATATCTAATGTATTGTGATGTGTGATAAAGGGTTTGGCCGCTGCCCCGCCTTTAATAGATTGTAAAATGGGTGTTTCAACCTCCAATAAGCCTTTGGAAATTAAAAGCTGGCGAATTGTTTCATAGATGCGACTCCGCTTGATAAAGGTCTGAATCGTTTCGGGCGTCATAATCATATCGACTTCGCGGTGGCGATACTTTGTATCCGTATCAGTCAAACCATGGAATTTTTCAGGAAGCGGCAACAAGGCTTTTGCAAGCATGGTGATTTCTTGTGTATTCACGGACAATTCACCCCGTTTTGTGCGACGCACTGTTCCTTTAATACCAATGATGTCACCGATATCCACCATATCCAGCATTTCAAGGACGGATGCTTCAGGGTGTTCTTTAGAAGTATAGATTTGGACTTTACCTGTAGCATCATAGATATCCATAAACATACCGGAAT
>DFKU01000027.1 GCA_002373615.1 Alphaproteobacteria bacterium UBA3637
ATATAGACTTTTGGCTGATTGCACCCACAGCAAAATCCCTCCATTTATTCCCTATCAAAAGGAGGAAATTATGCCAGATTTTAATTCAATTCAAAATGTTTATACGCCGGACAGAAAATTAAGCCCTGTGGAAATTTTAAGGGCAATTAAGTTTTCCATTGCTGCCGAATTTGAAGCCATTCAATTATATCAACAAATTATGGAAAATACCAATAATAAAAAGGTAATTGCCGCCTTATCCGAAATCACAGAAGACGAGAAAAAACATGCAGGTGGCCTGTATAAATTACTGGAAATTTTGGCACCTGAGGATGAAAAAATCTATCAAGCAGGCGCCGAAGAAATTTTGGAAGAAATTTCAAAATAGCCTTGACTTTCTACATAAAAAGGCTTACGCTTTTCCCGATTTAACAAAAGGGGAATGAAATGCAAAAACTGACACTTTTAACAGGTTCAATTATTGCTTTGGGAATTGCCTTAGGGGGCTTTTTCCCTGGGCTTTATTATTATAAAACAAACTTTGATATGCGCACGGTCAAAGTCAAGGGGCTGGCCGAAAAAGATGTGAAGGCCGATTTGGCTGTATGGAACATTCGCTTTCAATCGGCGGATAACGTCTTGAACGTCGCCAAAAAGAATATTGAGACACAAGAAAAAACTATCCGAGCTTTTTTAACGGAAAAAGGATTTAATGCGGATGAAATTATTGTGCAAGGCCTGAATATGCAGGACGCCTATGCGGATTCGTACCGAGATCGCAATTCTATCCCTGCCAGATATACTTTAAATCAAACATTGACCATTCGTACAAACAAGGTGGATTTAGTGAACTCATCTTATCCAGAAATTGGGGATTTGGTCTCCAAAGGGGTCACCTTTAATGCCTATGGGAATGGGGTTTCCTATTTGTTCACTGAGCTGAATGCCATCAAACCAGCCATGTTAAAAGAGGCCACCCAGAATGCCCGTCAAGCCGCCGATGAATTTGCCAGAAATTCCAATTCAAAAGTTGGGAAAATCAGGTCCGCTAATCAGGGGGTATTTTCCATCTTGGCACGGGAAGAAATTCCTGATCAATCCGAACGCGAACAGGTCAACAAAAAAGTCCGTGTTGTTTCAACCGTGGAATATTATTTGGATTAGTGCTTGACAAAGGTGTAAAAAAATCTTACACTAGCCTTAAAAAGGGGGATGAATGACAGCAAATACGGGAAAAATTGTTGCAATTTCAGGAAGCGTGGTAGATATTGCCTTTGATAAGCAACTGCCCAATATCTTTGGGGCGTTGAAGACGGGCGATTTGATTTTGGAAGTCCAAGGCTATGTGGATGAAAAAACCGCCAGAGCTTTAGCAATGGGCTCCACACAGGGGCTTTCCCGTGGCACGATTGTGACAGATTTGGCTCATCCCATCATGGTTCCCGTTGGCCCCAAAACTTTGGGCAGAATGTTTAACGGACTGGGAAAGGCAATTGACGAAAAGGCAGAACCCGCCAATCCGCCCATGCGCTCCATTCATGCCGCGGCTCAACCTATTTCAAAATTGGATACGTCCAATCAAATTTTTATCAGCGGGATTAAAGCTATTGATTTATTGGCCCCGATGGAACGGGGGGGAAAAGCAGGCCTTTTTGGCGGTGCCGGTGTTGGTAAAACTGTTTTAATTACCGAAATGATCAACAATATGTTGGGGCGTTATGAAGGCGTCAGTATCTTTGCGGGTGTCGGCGAACGCTCGCGTGAAGGCGAACAGTTGTATCGTGAAATGCAGGAAGCCGGCGTTTTAGATAAGACTGTCATGGTTTTTGGTCAGATGAATGAAGCCCCTGGGATTCGCTTTCGGGTGGCATTGTCTGCTTTAACCATGGCCGAATATTTCCGTGATGAAAAGAAAACAGATGTTCTGTTGTTAGTGGATAACATTTTCCGCTTTGTGCAGGCAGGATCCGAAATTTCTGTATCTTTGGGTCAAATTCCTTCGCGCGTAGGCTATCAACCGAGTTTAGGGACAGATATTGCTGATCTAGAGGAACGGATTTCTTCCACACAAAATGCCGCCATCACTTCTATTCAAGCGGTCTATGTGCCGGCAGATGATTTTACTGATCCATCAGCTACTCACATTTTTGCGCACCTTTCTTCCACGATTGTTTTGTCACGTCAACGTGCTTCTCAAGGGCTTTATCCGGCAGTGGATCCGTTAAAATCCACCTCAAATATGCTGACCCCTTTGATTGTAGGCGAAAGACATTATAAAGTGGCAATTGAAGTGAGGCGCACCTTAGCTCAATACGAAGAATTAAAGGACATTATTGCAATGCTCGGCTTTGATGAATTGCCCGAAAAAGATCAAGAAATTGTGATGAAAGCCAGAAAGTTGGAACGCTTCCTGACTCAGCCTTTCTTTACCACAGGTCAATTCACAGGAATGGCAGGAAAATCCGTTGATTTGGAAGATACAATCACAGGATGTGAGCGCATTTTATCGGGTGAGTTTAAGGATTATTCGGATGATGACTTCTTTATGGTGGGAACCATTGAAGAAGCTATTCGGAAAGCCAAACGAAGAATGGAGAAAGAGGCACAATGAATTTACGTGTGATGACCCCCTATTCCGTTGCATTAAATACCCCTGTTTCTCAGGTAACTTTGGAGGCGGTGGATGGTTTTTTTACCTTAAAGCCCAAGCACATGGATTTTGTCAATGTGTTAAAGCCGGGGATTTTAAGCTACAAAAAGGACGGAAAAGAGGCCTTTATTGCCTGTAATCGCGGTGTTGTTGTAAAAAAAGGGGACGAAGTTTCCATTTCAACCCCTCTGGCCATTTTGGGCGAAAACTTGGATGATCTTAAAAAGAAAATCGCGATTGATTTTCAAGCAATGGAACAGGAACGCAAGGAAGTGCGTGTTTCTATGGCACGCTTAGAAGTCGGCCTGACAAAGGGATTGGCAACTTTATCCGTGGCAGGAGGGTCTGATGCAGGAATTTAAGAAACAACTGAATAAAACAGCCCGTCAACTGACACACAAGGCCGATAAAATGCAGCACAAAGAAAATCGGCAAGTGGTCTATCGGGCCGCCCTTTTATCTGTTTACGGATGGCAACTCACCATTCCCGTTTTATTGGGGATAATTTTGGGAATCTTTTTGGATAAAGTTTTTCCCGTTTCCCATTTTTCATGGATTTTGAATTTCATTTTGTTGGGCTTTGTTATAGGTGTTTATAACGCCAACCAATGGATGAAGAAAAATTTAGGATTGAAAGGAAAACAAGATGACAAGTCTTAATCTTTCATATCCAGAAATTCTGACAGCCTTTGTCATGGGGGGAATTTTAAGCGTTCTTTATTTGGGGCTTTTGTGGTATTCGGTTAAATTGCTTCCCAAAATCAAGAAAAGAGGATTATTCTTATTTGCCTCAGCGGTGGTGCGCTTATTCTTATTTTTGTTCTTGGCGGTATATCTCGCCAAAGACCATGCAGGCAGATTCCTATGGATTGTGGTGGGCTTTATTAGCGTTCGCTTAATCCTGCTTTCATTCCTTAAAAACAAAAGGAAAATCAAATGATTGAAGTGTTGGATAAAATCATTATTTTCCGTTTATTTGGTTTTGGCATCAACGCCACCTTGTTTTATACATGGATTGTCATGGCCGTGTTAGTGGTGGGATCTTGGCTGATTACCAGGTGCTTAAAAACAACCATAGAAGTCGGTAAATTTCAAACCCTGTTGGAAATGATTGTGACAACCATTCGTGACCAAATTCATGAAGTCAGTGGCGATAATCCTGCCAAATACCTCCCCATTATGGGCACTTTCTTTTTGTTTATCGCTATGACGAATTTAATGACGATTATTCCGTGGTTCAAGGCACCAACGGCCAGCCTGTCAACCACACTGGCTTTTTCAGTGTGCGTCTTTTGTGCCATTCCTTATTACGGAATTAAAAACGCAGGAATAAAGGGATATCTAAAAAAGTTTATTGATCCCAGCCCTGTGATGCTCCCCTTAAATATCCTCAGCGATTTTTCATCTACTTTTTCACTGGCGTTCCGTCTTTATGGGAATATGTTGAGCGGTGCCGTCATTGCTTCTGTTTTAATGATGCTGGCCCCGTTTTTGATTCCTCTTCCAATGCAGATATTGGGGTTAGTCACAGGAATGATTCAAGCCTATATCTTTGCTCTGTTAGCCATTGTTTATGTGTCATCAGTGGCGCCGACAGTTCCGTATGTTTCACAAAATGACACGAAAGGAAATTAAAATGGATCCTATTACTTTAATTGGTGCGATGAGTGTTTTGGCGGCAGGTTTGTGTATTTCTATCGGCGGGGTTGGACCGGCGTTAGGGGAAGGCAACACCGCGGCAAATGCACTGCGTGCCATGGCACAACAACCTGATGAGGCCTCCACGATTACAAGAACTTTGTTTGTGGCTATGGCCATGATTGAATCAACCGCTATTTACGCCTTCGTGGTGACAGTACTGATCTTATACTTCAATCCGTTTTGGAATTATGCCGTTGAAATGGCCTCTAAGTAAGGAGCTTTTATGGGGTTTGACCTGATTACTTTTTTGGCACAAATTGTCAACCTGTTTGTCTTGGTGTGGCTGTTAAAACGCTTTTTATATCGCCCTATTTTAGAGGTGATTGAAAAGCGTCAGCAGGAAATTCGTGATAAAGTTCAGTTGGCAGATACACTCAAAAAGCAAGTTGAGAAAGAACAAAAAAAATGGGAAGCCCAAAAAGCAGCCTATATTTTGGAACACCAAAAAGAATTAAGTCAATTGGTTCAAGAATTGGAAGAAAAAAAGAAAGAAGGGCTGGCCGAAATCAAATCATCTTTGCAGCGACAACGCCTTAAAATGCAAAATGATTTGTTGGCAGAAAGGACTGCCCTTCATACCGATATAGGGGATTTTATTGCCAAAGATTTTATGCATTTGGCGGGAAATGCCCTGAAGGAACTATCCAATTGTTGCCCCTTAGATCAAGCGGTCAGATTATTTTTGAAGAGTTTAAAAAATTTGGATAAAAAAGAAATAAAAAAGATAAATATAATTTTGAGAAATCAAAAAGTTATTTTTGTTTCTTCATCTGATACTTTAGATAAAAATCAGACCCGAGAAATCACAAAAACGATTCAAAAAATCTTTACCCTGCCCCCAAAATGCAAAATCAGTTTTGAAGTCGTCCCTGAATTGATTTTAGGGTTAGAAATGCGCACAGGCGATATCAGCATTGATTGGTCTTTAAGGTCATATTTGGATACCTTAAATGCCAACTTGGATGCCACCCTCGCCAATATCATTGCGGAAAAATAAGGAGATAATATGGTAAAAACTGCCTCTCATACAGCAAAAAAAGTGATTCAAAAAACCATTCAAAAAACCAGCTTAAAAATGAATGTGAATGAAATCAATACAATTATTTCTCTATCAGCAGGAACCGCGGAAGTGGCCGGCCTATCCAAGGCGCAGATGAATGAGCTTTTATTATTTCCAAAGGGCGTTATCGGTCTGGTTCATACCTTAAATCGTGATACGGCCGGTGTCATTTTTTTAACCAATGCGGATTCATTAAAAGCCGGCGACAGAGCTGTGCGCACCCACCGCGTGTTAGATATTCCTGTCGGGAAAGAATTATTAGGACGCGTTATCAATCCTTTGGGCCAGCCCTTGGATAAAAAAGGGCAGATTACCTCAAAAGAAACTCTGCCTCTGGAACGCGAAGCCCCACCCATTATGGCCAGAGCCCCTGTGGATACCCCCTTACAAACAGGTATCAAAGCGATAGACAGTTTTATTCCTATTGGTCGTGGGCAACGTGAATTGATTTTGGGCGACCGTCAAACAGGAAAAACCGCCATTGCAGTGGATACAATTTTGAATCAAAAAGACACAGGTGTTATTTGTATTTATTGCGCTATTGGTCAGCGTATGGCGGATACCGCAAAAGTCATCAATACTTTGGATAAAGAAGGTGTTTTGAAAAACTGTGTGGTTGTGATTGCAACCGGCGAAGATGAGGCAGGTCTGCAGTATATTGCCCCTTATGCCGCCACCAGTATCGGCGAATACTTTATGGCACAAGGAAAAGATGTGTTGGTTGTTTATGATGATTTAACGGCGCATGCCAGAGCTTACCGACAAATGTCATTGTTATTACGTATTCCACCGGGACGCGAGGCTTTCCCCGGGGATATTTTTTACCTGCATTCCCGTTTATTGGAACGCGCCACCCGTATGAATGATAAAAATGGAGGAGGATCTTTAACAGCCCTACCCATCGTGGCAACCGAGGCCGACAACATTTCTGCCTATATTCCCACCAATGTGATTTCAATTACAGATGGACAAATTTATCTATCCAACACCCTTTATCAAAAAGGCCATATGCCGGCCATTGATACCGGACGTTCTGTTTCCCGTGTGGGGGGATCTGCGCAACTGCCGGCTTATCGGTCTTTGATTGGCCCCTTAAAACTCTTTTATTCCCAGTTTGAAGAATTGGAATCTTTTTCAAAGTTTGGGGTTCAAATGGATACAGATACTTTGGCGCGATTAAAACGGGGAATTGCTATCCGTTCCATTTTACAACAGCGTCAATATCAGCTGATGCCGGCCGCCATCCAAATTGCTGTTTTCTTGGCGGCCAATGAAGGTTTGATGGATGAAATTCCGGAAGATAAAATTGCTTATGCGCAAGAAATTATTACGGATATTATGCAAAATGATTTTGCTCATGTGATTTTGGAAATCAATAACCGTAAAAAACTGACAGATTTAATGCGTGAAAAAATGCTGATTAGTTTTAGAAAAGCATTTCAAAAGAAAGGGCTGATTTCTTCACTATGATTCAAGAAGATTTAAAGCGTCGTATTAAAACCACATCAGACCTGCAAGGCATTGTCAGGACTATGAAAATGCTTTCTTCTGTCAGTGTGGGACAATATGAAAAAGCCCTTAATTCTTTAACGCAATATGG
>DFKU01000030.1 GCA_002373615.1 Alphaproteobacteria bacterium UBA3637
CCCTGAACATACACCAAAGGCTCCCCGACCAAGTCGGGAAAAAATAGAGTGAGCAAATCCCAAGGATTTTTTAAAACACATGCACCTTTTATGGGCAGGTGTCACTCACCCACGTAGTTGAGTCTAGGATGACTCTCTTGCACCCTTTCAGGCACTCAAGATACAACTTGCGCCGTATCTAAAACTACCTTAAAAAATATTTACACAAATTGCAAGAAATTTTTTATCTTGACTTTTTTATTCTTAAAAGGTAAATATAATCCTTATACAAAAGGAGTTGTCAATGAATAAAATTTGTATTATATCCTTAGCCTTATTATTAGCTGCTTGTGCATCCGGTGAAGCCAATACTTCTAACACCGCCTTGAACGTGTGTTTAACACAAAAAGCAAATGCTGCCATCCAAGATGGAACCGCTTTCACAACCCCTATCAAGACTTTGGCGCAAAATATTTCAAAAGAATGTTTGAAAAAGTTGGCTTTAGAAAAGGCGGGGCTTTCTGAAGAATCCGTCAGCGCTGCAACCAATGTGTTGACCGCTTTGAAAGCAATGAAGGCAGAATAAAAGGGAATTTTATGACTCCAAAACAACTGGCAAAACATTGGGGAATCTCAGAAGTTGAGGCTAAAAATATTGCGGATTTTATCAATCGCTCTTATGAACTGGCTGTTGTTCCTGTGTCGGAAAATTCTCATACCCTTTGGCAAGGGGTTGTTTATGCGTACGATCCTAAAAACAAATATGTTTCCAGAGAATCAAATAAAAAATTTTCTAGCCGTGAGGAAGCCATTTTACAATGGACAGATCAGATACGTCAACATATTATTCCAGAGGGTCAAGCCAAACAAATGCGTTCAGGTATGGGGGTTCCTGTGGATGTTTGTATTGCTTTAAAGCCTGTCAAAGGATACGAATGTATCCGTTCAGTTCAAAAATGTTCATTCAAGCAAAAAGATTAAAGAACCGTTAATTCTTTTTATACTGATAAGCAACAGCTCTCAGGACCTTTATAAATCCCGGATCTGTTAGGTATGTGCCATCGTTTTCGGGATAGATAGAGGGGACTTTAGAAAGAGCCTTTTCCCGTTCCGTTTTGGGGAGGTTTGCAGCCCTTTGGCGTGCTTGAAACATAGCTTCTCCACGCTTGGCAATTTCGCCGTCATAGGGAACAGCTTCTGGCATAAAGCGTTGGCGAAAGGCCCAACTGGAAGCTTCCGCCTGACGTTCTGTTTGGGTCGGATAACCAATGATTGCTAATAATTCAGAAACACTGTAATCTGCCATTTTATCGGCGTCTTTGATATCATACCAAAGACCAATGTTTTTCTTGGATAATTGTTGCCATGGGAAGCCTCGGCCGGGATCCATTTTCCCCTCTGGGGCAATATCGCTGTGAGCAACAATGTTTTCTGGTCGAATATGATATTTTTCAATCATTTCTTTTGCTAATTTTATTAAAGCGTGGATTTGCTTATCGGGGAAAGGTGTTTGTCCAAAGTCGGGGTGTTCTAACTCTATCCCTATTGAGGTCGCATTCAGACCAGTTTCTCCAGCCCAAAAGCTGGGGCCTGCATGCCATGCGACTTTCTCTTCTGGCACTAAATGATGAATTGTTCCATCCGCTTCAATTAAATAATGAACAGATAATCCATATTGATGAAGCGTTTCCATCATTTTTTCGGGTGTCAGGGTAAAGGAATGAATGACCAAATGTTTGATGGGTTTTTCGCGTTCAGCAAAATCAAAAGAAAAGTCTGCGATCATTTTGGGTTTCTTTTGATACTCATAAAAAACGCCAGCAAGAAAAATACCCCCAATAAGTATCAATAATAATTTTTTAAACACAACAAACTCCTTTATTCAAGATTTTAAAAGATCTTTTTTGTTTATTCAAGAAAAAAGTTGCATTTAAAATTTGAATACGATATCCTAAGGTCAGGGAGAAAGAATGAATTTAAAAGAAATCATTTCTTATTGGAAGAGTTTGGACCCAATCATTCATGAAGCCTATCGTGTTTTGGGGAAAGAAGTGACAATGGGGTTGCCGGGGCCCTGTATGCCTGCCATCAGTGAATCGGAAAATGTGGGGATTGGTTCCCCCTATGGTAAAGGGGCAGAACGTATTTGGGGTTTTTGGGGAACAGCCCTTCATAAGATTCAATTAGGTCCGGGGGGGCGCACCAATAAAATTACAGGCCATTCCCCCTATATGTCAGAAATGACGGATAATCCTTTTTTTATTCCGCCAGAAAGTTTGGTCAGGCGCAGGCTTATAAAAGCAAAAACTTTGGAAAAAATTTACGCCACGCCCAAAAAATCAGATTTTATCAATTTTGAACAGGTGGAAGAAGATTTTCATACTTTGCTCAGTGAAGCGCGAGCCACAAAAAAATCAAAACTGCCCCTTCCCCTTTTTAGTACACATTTGGCGGAAGAATATGCGGAACATTGTCTGTTTCCTTATATCGGGGATTTGCAAGTTTTAATTCCAGCCGAAATTCAAAAAAAATATCCTCATCTGTTTTTGCATGAGATGACCCTTGGGGCGCCACCTGATGCATTTTCGGATGAACCCCAACGGTGGCATTTTCCTGTTTTTAATCCTGATTTTTTATTTGATAAACGGGGTAACTTGGGGGCTGCCGGAAAAGTTTGGAAAGAGCTTTTGGAAACGGCTATGCGCCGAACAAAAGGGGGCTTAAGAATAGACCATTTTATTGCCTTTGTTGATCCTTATTTGCTTTCGGATGATCCTAAAATAAAACCGGGGCGCCTTTATTCTTCCCCACGCCATCCCCTGTTGAAGAAATATCGCAAGAAAAAAGTATCTGACTTCGCCAATATTACAGAAAAGATTTTATTGCCAGCCGCCAAAAAATATGGCATGAGCGCTTCCGAACTTTATCTAGAGGATATTGGGATTCGTCCCGCCCCAATGGATAAAGTTTTGGATATGTTTGGCCTTAATCGCATGCTTGTCACCCAATTCGTGGATATCAATGATGAAAATCATCTGTATCATTTAATGCGGGCGCGACCTCAAGATGTGGCAGCACTGGATACACACGATACGCCCTCTATTCAAGAATTTTTTTCAAAAATGGGGGATGCCGAAAGGTATGCGCATGCCGTTAGTATGGCGCAAAATTTACGCTTTCATTATAATGATTCATTAAAATCAGATGAACAATTGATTCGTATGAAGTGGGCAGAATTGATGCTGTGCCCCGCCAAACGGGTGCAGGCCTTTTTCACCAGCTGGACAGGACAGGCCGGGCGTTATAATATCCCCAATACTTTAACCGCATGGCATTTAAGATGTGTGCCCAACTTTGAAGAACTTTATTTTAAAAATTTATTGATTGGGCGCGCCTATAACCCATTGGATGCAACGGCTTTGGCCATCTTTGCAAAAGGAGATGAGTTTTATCAAGCGCATCGTGATTTAGTGGATAAGCTCCGGCAAGCTGAAGAAATCCTTTTAAATTTAATCAAGGCATTATAAAACCCCACCTGAACAAGGTAGGGTTTCAGAGAAAGGCAAAAATTAATTGATTGTTTGACTGGTTTCCACAATCGTTTCATTGGGCGTCACAATTTTTTCATAGCTGGATTGAACTGTTTTAGGTTGCCCCATTGAACTAAAATTATAGTGTGATAGGGATCCTGTAAAAAAGCCAATGGCCAAAAATGTCCAAAAGATAATTTCCCCCAAATATTTAAAAATCCCCAAAATACCACAAATATATTTCGCAACAGGATTCATATTAAAGGGGCGATCATTGGCGTCCGTTTCAATGGTAAAGATATTGATAATAGCCCAAAGACTGCTGATAACCGCACCAACAAAACCTGTCAAAAGGGTAATCAATAATTGTACCAATCCTCTGCCCCATCGTTCAGCGTAAAAGTTATGAACGCCAAAGGCTCCTAAGAACAAAGCCAATAAAACGTAAATCAATTGGCTTTTTTGTCCGTTATGATGACTAAAATATTTTTTTGAATTTTCCATTTTTTCTCCTTTCGTTGATATAACAAAAGTGGGGAAAACTTTTTAACTTTCAATCTGGCCAAAAGAATAGGAATAAAAATTTTTCCTTCCGTTCATTGACTTATTTTGTTAAAAGATTTACCCTAAAAGAAAAAGGAGAGAATATGCGTTTATTATTGATGGGGTTCTTGTTATTTTTTTGTACATCCGTTTTGGCTGTATCAGAATCCAATATCAATAAATTGGTGGAAAAAGCACCAGAAGTAAAGGATAACTCGGAACTACCAAAATTGGTTAGGAAATTAACACAAAGCCTAAAAACGGACGAAGATAAAGCGTATGCCTTGCTGGCTTGGATTGTGAAAAATATTGATTACGATGACTATAAAATGAACCAAATCGATAAAAAAATGTCATCAAAAAAATCGCGGGCAGAAATTCCTAAATCAGGCGATATTTTAAAGACACGCTTAGGTGTATGTGAAGATATTGCAATTTTGTACCAAAAAATGCTTAAAGAGGCGGATTTAAACGCAAAGGTTATTGAAGGATGTGTTGGGGAAGTGGATAAAAAAAGGGGCGGGTGTAAAGATGGCAGTCCTGGACACACTTGGAATGCCGTTTGGATAAAAGATCAATGGGAATTGGTGGATCCAACCTGGGCCATTACCGGAAAACAAACAAGTGCAATGACAGATATAAGTAAAAAAAGTAAGTATGAGCGAGAATTAAAAAAACGTGAAAAAAAGTCTGCAAAAACTTATGAAATAAGGTCCGATCGAAATGTTAATAAAAAATGGTTTATGACCAATCCAAAAACAATGGAAGAAGATCATCAACCCAATGACAAAAGGTGGTTGTTGACCAAGGTGCGTGATCGAAAAAATAAAAATTTATGACTTGACCCATTTCATAAAATAGTATATCCTTTTTTTGTTTTAAAGAAAGGATTTATAATGACGAATTTAAAAGGAACTCAAACAGAAAAGAATTTATTAATTTCTTTTGCTGGGGAATCACAAGCCCGCAACCGCTATACTTTTTTTGCCAGTAAAGCGAAAAAAGATGGCTTTGAACAAATCGCGGCAATTTTTGAAGAAACCGCAAACCAAGAAAAAGAACATGCCAAACGCTTTTTTAAATTTTTAGAAGGGGGCAATTTAACCATTGAAGGATGTTTCCCTGCAGGAAAAATTGGAACAACTTTGGAAAACTTAATGGCTTCCGCCGCTGGGGAACATGAAGAATGGTCCGAAGGATATCCCAAAATGGCCGAAACGGCTGATCAAGAAGGTTTTCCTGATATTGCAGCTGTGTGGCGTGCTGTAAGTGTAGCCGAAAAATTCCATGAAGAAAGATTCAAAGCTTTTGCCGAAAATATTCAAAAAGCAGAAGTTTTTGAAAGGATTTCTGAAACACAATGGCGTTGTCGCAATTGTGGGTATGTCCACCAAGGGAAAACACCGCCAACGGAATGTCCGGCTTGTGCGCATCCACAAAGCTATTTTGAATTAATCGCCAGAAATTGGTAAAAAATTTCCCCGCTTCGTGGCGGGGATTTTTTAAAATACAAAACGATATCCGGCATAAACTTGATGGGCTTCCGTTTCTATGGATATGTTTTCCTTATTCCCATTCTTATACTTTTCCTTGGCAAAACGAACATAGCGGTATCCCAAATCTAAACTGGTTCGGCGACTGACTGCCAAGGTAAATCCGCCCCCAACATTCCACATCATTTTGTTATTTTTATCACTGATATCAGGATCGCCCTTAATGCTTGATCCATACATCCCGATTCCTAAGTTAAAGAAAGGACGAATCATGGAACGTAAAGGAATGTCATAATAGGTTTGCAAAGATATCCCATTGGCCTCATAGCTGATTTTACCATCTGTTTTTTTGTAATCAGCCTTGGTATTCATCATAAATTCCATGGCAGTGCGAAAAGATCCAAAACGTCCCCCTAATGCCAGGGTAGACACAAACGAAGTGTCATGATTCATTTTCTTATCAACCTTGGAACGCATTATGGATGCACCCGCAGTCAATCCGACATACATACCGCTGCGCAAAGCTGCCTCAGCGGGAACAGTGCCCATCACCCCCAAAATTAAAGCAATAGAAAAAATTTTTTTAAACATTTTCTTTCCTTTCGTTTCTTTTATCCTATAACATGCTTATTAATTTTGCAAGCAAAAAATTCCCCTTTGACAAAAGTTCTTGAAAGTGATAAAATGAACTCTGGAGAATATCATGAAAAAACAAAAACGATTTTCAAAAAAAGCTTATATTTATTTGGGGTTGGTCACTATGGCTGCTGTCAGCTTATTTTCAAAACCAATTAAGCGTAGTTTTAGTGCATTGAATAAGCGTTTAAAAAATGCAGTTACCCCTAGAATAAATTTAAGGAAAAATTTGTTATTGTCTTCTCAGGTGCCACACGCCAAAAAGAAACAACACTAAAAAATACAATTTAAAAAGAAGTACTCTTCATATCCGCTATCATGTGTGGCATTGGGAATGATGACCAGATTTTCTTTATCCGCCAAAGATTCAGTCAATTTATATGAAACAGTTTTATCTTTATCCCCAATTAAATGAAGTTGTGGGACGGTGGTAATTTTTCCAAATCAATGGAATCTTTTAAAGGTGGTAATTTCAAATCTTCTGTCCATCTTGTATGGTTTAAAACGCCAGCCAGAGTTATCCATTTTTTGACAGGTAGTTGTGTATTTTGCTCTATCACCAATCCAGATGGTAAAGCACCCCCAGAATAACCAACTAAAATGATTTCTTGCTTTCCTGATATTTTTTTATTGCTTGTGTGGTGGAATTGACTATATCCTGTAAAAACCTGCCTGTTGTCCAATCTTTTTGGGTGCAAAGTCTATCCTCTACAAACTGACAAGGGCGGGCCAGATAAACTATATTAGCATTTGGGTCATTAAAAGCAATCTTTCTTAAAAAAGTGCCCCGTGGTGTTGGATTGGTTGTCGGCTGCCCCAGATGGTTAAAGGCATACCCATCCCCTTCAATATAAATGCGAACAGGTGCTTTTTTATCTGCTATTTTTTGCCGAGAAGCGAGACGGTAAGAATCTGTTTGAATTTCTTTATATGTGAATGAATCAGGCGCAACTACGCCACGACACCCGCACAATAAAAAAAATAATATTTTTTCATACTTTGATTATATCCTATTTTAACGCATCTTGCAACGAAAAAAAGCCCTTAAAAATCAAGGACTTAAATTGAAATTGGAGCGGGCGAAGGGATTTGAACCCTCGACATCAACCTTGGCAAGGTTGCGCTCTACCCCTGAGCTACACCCGCATTTCGTTGCGTGCCACTATAATGCCATAAATTAAAACAAAATGCAAGTACTTTTTTAAAAAATATCATTTTTAGAACATGAATGTGGCACGCAGGCTGAGAACTGTGGCGGTGGAAGAGTTGGTATTTGCCCCCGGGTTGATATAAAATTGAACATCCGGTGTCAAGGTCATAAAGTTAGATACACCAAAGGCATAATAGCCCTCTAAAGTATTTTCCCAAGCGCGTGTCCCAGAGCCATTCACCGATTGATTCAGCTTATTCATGGCGGCCGCCAACCCGATTTGATCCAAGCTGTTTCTGTTAAAGGGGTTATTATAAACGGCCCCCAACACATAGGATTGCTTGGCAGTTTCAGGGCTATTACTCGCCCCATTGATACGCCCGAACAAAGCGATTTTTTCGGTAATATTTTGTTGCAAGTTTAAACTCCAGCCACGCGTACTAAAGGGCTGAGCCCCTGTGGACGGTTGATGATAGACCATGACGCTGTATTCCCCCGGTAATCCCCAAATGGTTGGAGAGTAAGTAATTGATCCAAATGTCGTGAACTTACCTTTTTTGAACTTATCCCAGCTGATGGTGGCACCCGAAATATTGTTCGCGTTTTGCGCCCCCATGGTGAAAGACCATTCATCATTAGGGGTAGCCGTCGCATAGCCTCCCAAGCTGGCGGTCGGATAAGCTGATGAGCCATTTTGTGACAGGGCGTAATTCAAAAAGTTGATTTGCTGGTTGGCATCATAATCACCCCCGTCAAAGTTATACATAGGGAATTGTCCCACGGTCAATGAAAGCCAATTCATGCGTCCCGGCAATGTATGGGTATAAGAAAGCTGATCAAAATAGTTCCCGTTTTCTGTATAATCATTTTGAGGGGTAATGACACCGATATTTGAGGCCAGCGTATTCCCATTAATTCCCCAATAACGCACGGCGGTATAGGCGATAGTGGCACTTCCTGCCCCAATCAAATCAGAATTAAACATATTCCATGTGGCTGTGCCATAATATTGTGTTTGGGTGGAAGTTTTAGAACCATCCGGTGCCCCCCGTTGAGGTAAAAACGAAGCATCCAAAGTATAGGAAAAACCATACTTATCATTTAACCATTTCTTAAAATCAGCATATTTTTTGGGGAGACTTTCCAATTCTTCCAAAGCGCCCCGCTCAGAACTGGCCTCCTGGCGTTTTTGGGCGTTTTTATTACCGGAATGGCCTTCTGCCGCTTGGGCTGAAAGTGATAAAAATAAAAGTAAAAATAACATTTTGCGCATTTGTTCTCCCTTTTTAAATGTTGAAATATGCAAAATAAATGGGATGGAAATCGGCGAAATACACTTATCCAAAAGGATGGTTCAGACTGTCTTTTTATTAAAAAAGGCAAAATACCAAAAAATGTCCAAGAAACATTTTTTATGGTGTTTATTGAAGCTAAAAATATCCTTCCCAAGTGTCCAAGGAAGGATACTTTTTTTAACATGTTTCTGCGGCGTTAAACGCCTGCCGCCGATAATTTAATGCAAGATACCGCCCCCAAATTAGTGGAAGAATAATCCCCGTCGTTGGACGGGGATGTTTTTTACGGACAGGTAATTTGAATCAGGTAGTTCAAACACATTTTAAACAGCCCCGGTTGATCATCATTCCGGCAGGTAAATCCGGTGGCTAAATCACAATTGACATTTTGTCCAACCTGTTCTAGTGCGATTCCTGGATACCTTTCAGCTTCACATTTAATTTCTGTTGGGGTG
>DFKU01000061.1 GCA_002373615.1 Alphaproteobacteria bacterium UBA3637
TGGAAAAGATTAACATAGCCCGCCAGCCTCTACCATTTCCTTGTTTAAAATAATTGATAAGTTTTTGCATTTTTCCTCCTTTTTTAATTATTTCTATAAAACGCTTTTTTATTGACTTTGTCAAGTCCCCATAAAAAGTTCTTTTTCCACTTTTTGGATTTCTTCTTTAATTTTCAGCTTGTGTTTTTTATAATTTTGAAGCAATTGAATATCAGGGAAGGGACGTCCCTGTTCCTTTTTCAATAAGTTATCCCACTCAGCATGTTGCTTTTTTAAAAGTTCCAAATCCTCTAAATGAACCAGCATTATTCCCCCACATAAATCCCCAATTGACGGGCAATGCGCACCATTTCACCATTCGGATCCACAGGTGAATTGCCAATTTTTAAGGCTTCTTCCAAGGAAATATCAGTGATTTTCCCTTGTTGATGAGCTACCACACGATTTGTTTTATTTTGAGCCAGTAATTCCACTGCATGTACCCCAAAACCAGAGGCCAAAATGCGATCCACAGCCACAGGATTACCGGAACGTTGAATGTGCCCTAACACATTACCGCGTACATTGAATCCATCTTTGGACAGACGATCTACAAAGTATTCGGAAATCCCCCCGAAAGTGCGTCCGTTCGTCGCAAAGGAATTTTTACCCTCAGGGGATTTAATGCCTTCTGCTACCACCACCAAAGAATGGGTGCATCCCTTTTCTTGCATTTTCTTTAATTTGTTTAAGACCCCTTCATAAGTATATGGAATTTCAGGAATAAGTGCTACATCCGCAAAACCGGCAATAGCGGATTCCAATGCTAAATGACCGGCCCCACGGCCCATGACTTCTACCACCATGACGCGTTGATGAGAACCTGCTGTCGTGTTCAGTTTATCCAAGGCATCAGCGACCACTGTTCTGGCTGTTGCAAAACCAATGGCGAGATCCGTACCGGGGGCATCATTATCAATGGTTTTTGGAATGCCTACCATAGCGACATCCGCAGCTTGACAATAACGGCTGACAATGTTCATAGATCCATCACCGCCAATAACGACTAAAGCTTCCAAGCCCAGTTCCTTGACACCTTCTTTAAAACGTTCAACAATTTCTTCATTGGTTAATTTTTCTGTTTCTCCATTTGGCTTTGGAAAAACATTTGGGTTTCCTTGATTTGTTGTTCCCAGCATCGTTCCCCCCAATGTCGCAAAGGGAAATTCAAATTCGGCCAAGCTCATTTTGTGATAGGCAAGGGGCCTTAAAATCAATCCGTTTGTGGCATTATGAATCCCATACACTTCCCATCCCCGTTCAATTGCACTAAAAACCACGGCGCGAATAGCAGCATTTAAGCCTGAACAATCCCCGCCACTTGTTAAAATACCAATTCTTTTCATTTCGATTCCTTTCTCTTCTTTAGAATTTAGTCCATTATAAATTTTTTTTTATTTTTTACAAGCCTTTTTTAATCAGAGTGAAAAATTTTTTCCTAAATAGGTCTTGCGAACCTTTTCATCTTTTATAATTTCATCTGGGGTTCCACATTTTAACACGACTCCATCATGTAAAATATAAGCTCTGTCCACAATTCCCAAAGTTTCACGCACATTATGGTCGGTAATTAAAACCCCGATACCACGATTTTTTAACTGACCGACCAATTCTTTAATGTCACCCACTGCAATAGGATCAATCCCAGCCAAAGGTTCATCTAATAATATAAAGGAAGGATGCCCCGCTAAAGCCCGTGCAATTTCTAAACGACGCCGTTCCCCTCCCGATAAAGCACGTGAGGGTGAATGTCTCAGATGTTCAATAGAAAATTCTTTTAAAAGAGCATCCAATTCTTGTTCCACTTTATCAGGATTTTTTTCGTGTAATTGTAATACAGAACGAATGTTATCCGCCACATTTAATCCCCGAAAAATGGATGCTTCCTGGGGTAAATATCCAATTCCCATTCTGGCTCTGCGATAAACGGGAAAGTGTGTAATATCCACCCCATCCAATAAAATTTGTCCCTTGTTGGGGAAAATTAATCCTGTAACACAGTAAAAACTGGTTGTTTTTCCTGCACCATTTGGTCCCAATAAGCCAATAGCTTCTCCTTTTTTAACCGATAATGAAACATCTTTTAAAACAGTTCTTCTTTTATAACTAACGCTTAAATTTTTGATTTCCAATCCAGTTTCTTCTTTTTTCATTTCGTGTTTCCTTTCAATTCATTTGGAATCAGCTGTCCTTTAATACGACCTGTTGATTTTAAATCGCTTTCGCCTGTGATTAAATCCAATGTTGCTTTATTTCCTTTTACATGATTATTTCCTTGTGATAAAACGACATTTCCTTCCATAAACATCTTTTTTGTGGCGGGAATATAAGTTCCTTTATCTCCTGTCATTCTTTGTTTACCGTTATCAATGGAAACATGACCGGTCGCAATAACTTTTTCAACTTGATTATTTTTATCATTTGTGTAGTGAGCAACCATCTTATCAGCATTCAACACATTTCCTTGATGATAAACAGTTGTTTGACCCAAAGTTGTCAGTGTTTTCTGGGTTTGATCAATTTGGGCCCCCTCAGGTGAATTCACTTTTACTTGCTCTTTTTTCTGATAAATTGTGGCCTTGACCTCTTTTTTAAAAAGAATTAAATTCCCTTTATTCGTCATCATCAGCCCCTTAGCGCTTATTTTCCCAGCAGGACCAACAATATTGACAGCTTCATCAGAGTCGGCGGTTCCTTGGTTATAATCGCACAGAACTTTACTGGTATTGGCTTTGTAGCCCGAGGTTGAAATAATATTGATTTTATCTTCGAATAAAACTGTTTCATTCTCTTGAAAAATCAAAGCATAAGGTGTTTTTGCAGTTAAAACTTCCTTGTTGGCCATTTCGTATGTTGCAATGGGTTTTTCCATACGTAGTTGATGTGTTTCAGTGTCAATTTCATTGATTTTAGGGGCTGTTAATGTCATGGGTAAGTTTTTGGCGTTAAGACCAAAAAAACGAATATTTTCCATGTCCATTTTAGCGCCTTTTGAAGGGGTTGAAGACGATACCTCTAAAGAAAAAGAATCCTTTTGTTCTTTAAATAAAGGCCATACAATGATTAAAGCCGTCAATAAAAAAGCAAAAACAGGTAAGGTACGTTTCGTGATCAAAACGCGTCTTGTGTGTTTTTGTAATTGATTTAAGCTTTGAAACATCAGGCAACTCCCGCTTGTAACAAATGATGCATGTGAATTAAACCGACGGGGTGCTTTTCATTATCCACAACAAAAATATTGGTAATTTTTTTACTGTGCATAATATTTAAGGCCTCCGATCCTAATAAATCTCCCGAAATAGTTGTCGGATTGGTGTTCATCACCTCATTAACTGACTTATTCATTAAGTCATTACTCATGTGACGGCGCAAATCCCCATCGGTAATCATGCCAATTAAACGTCCTTCTGAATCAATAATTCCCAAGCATCCCAGCATTTTTTTGGACATAACCAACAAAGCATCGGCCATTTTTGCACCAGAGGAAATAACAGGAACGGCATCCTCCTTTGCCATGATATCTTGAACTTTTATCAGTACATTTCCCAACTTTCCGCCGGGGTGACGATCATGATAAAGCTCGGTTGTGAATCCTCTTAAATTCATTAATGCCACCGTTAAAGCGTCCCCCATGGCTAATGTGGCAATCATGCTGGTTGTTGGGGCCATATTAAAGGGGCATGCTTCGGGTGCTTCTTTTTTGTCGGGAATTTGCAGGACTAAATCAGCTGCTTTTCCCAAAGTACTTTCAGGCTTACTGGTGACCGCCACCAAATATATCCCAAAGCGGCGCGTATAGTTGATTATATCAAAAAGTTCCTTACTTTCGCCGGAATTTGATAGGGCCAATACCAAATCATTCTGTGTCAGCATTCCCAAATCACCATGACTGGCTTCGGCTGGGTGAACGAAAAAAGCGGGGGTACCGGTGGACGCCAATGAAGCGGCAATTTTTTTTCCAATATGCCCGGGTTTTCCCATACCTGTTACAATAACGCGTCCGGAAATGGAATAAATCTTTTGAACCGCTTTGGCAAAATTGTCGTTCACATTTTGGCTCATCAACTCTAATGTTTTTTTTTCGGCATTAAAGGTGCGAATTGCACTTTGTTTAATTTCTTCTGGTGTCATTTAAAACTCCTTTTCAGTGATGTGAAAATAAATCAGGGTTATCCAATCCCATCAAATCCAATTCTGCCCGTGTGGGCAAAAAGGCAAAACAACTGGCGGCCAGTTCTTCTTTGTTTTGCTCTTTTAATAATTTATCTAATTTCGCCTTTAAAGCATGCAGATACATAACATCACCCGCAGCATATTGAATTTGCTCTGGCGATAATTCCTCTTTTGTCCAATCAGAACATTGCTGTTCTTTATCCAATTGAATCCCTAACATATCGGCACATAAATTTTTTAAGGAATGTTTTTCGGCCTCTGGGCGGGTCAGTTTGCTGGCTATTTTGGTGCAATAAACAGGATTCACCACAATTCCCAAGGCAGCTTTTATTTTTGCCACATCAAATCTTGCAAAATGAAAAATTTTTAAAATTTTTGGGTTTGTGAGAAGCTTTTTCAAATTGGGGCAAGGGATATTTTTTCTAATTTGAACCAACCAAGCGTTTCCTTTGCCATCGCCAATTTGAACTAAACACAATTTATCATTGATAATATCCAATCCTGTTGTTTCGCTGTCAATAGCGACAGCTTTTGGGAATTTTATATTATCAGGTAAATCACCCACGAAAACTGAAAATTGCATTTTTTCTCCTTTTTTTGAATCTTTATACAACCACTTTAGCAAAAAATCAAGAAAATATCAAATAGTCCCGCCAAAACGTAAGATTTTTTCTGCGAATTCAGTTCTTTTACCCTCTTTTGTATGCATTATTAAAGGTGAATGGAGGGTTAAAGGCCCATTCTTGTTTAAAATTCCTCTGACCAGAATTCGTTTGGCAGGTTCCCCTTCTTTTGAAATAATCGGAAAAATTTCAATGTTTCCTAATTTTTTTTCCAAAACAGGTAAAATTTGCCCCAGCATTTCAGGGCGATGAATCAAGTTGAAACTTCCTTTGGCACGTAAATGCTTTAGACAATACTCTAACCACTTTTTTAAATCAAAATCTTGCACATAGGCCTTTTTTTGTTCCGGATTTTTACGTGTGTTTTTGCTGATTTCATAAAAGGGGGGATTCGTAATCACGTGATGGAATAATTTCCCTTTTAATGGATCGTGTTTAGAGAAAATGTCTTGTTGTATGACTTCCATTTTGGCTTTGTTTAAATCTGCATTTTCTTGAATTAGGGAACATAAATCCGACTGTGTTTCTATGGCGGTTATTTGACAAGGGGTTCTGGCATTCACGCAACACCCAATCACACCATTTCCTGCGCCAACATCCAAAACGGATTCGCCTTTTTTAACTGGGGTAAGGGCGGCCACCAAAACAGAATCCGAAGTGGCGCGCAGTCCCTCTTTAGATTGTTTTAGTAAAACTTTATCCCCTAAAAATTTATCAATGGTGTATTCCATGCCTAAATTATACTTTTAAATAAAAAAATAAGCAAGATGAAAAAAATCCTTTGCAAAAGATAAAAAAATGAATATACTTTATCCAAAAGGGAGTGGGGATGAAAAAGTTTTTAATACTGATATTCTTGTTCATTGTATGTATTGTTGTTGGGGTGGCAATATGGTTTTCTTATTCTTTTAATTCAGAAAGTTATCGGAGAAAAATTGTTGATACGTTATCTCAAATGACTGGTCGCAAGGTTGAGATAAAAGGGCCCGTTTCGTTGACGTGGACGCCTTTTCCTACTTTAAGTATTTCAAATTTGAGTGTCTCAAACCAAGAAAAAAGTCAAGATCCGATTATGTTTTCTGCCGAACAAATATATGCGGAAATAGATTGGAATTCTTTATTGTCAGAAGCCTTGCTGGTAAAAAAAGTTATCGTGAATAAACCTCAATTGCTACTTGAACGTATACAAAGATATGAAACTAATTTTGATTTTCCTCTTTTGTTTAAAACAGAACAAAATGTGGATCAATCCTTTTTGTCAGAACAAAATACTTTTTCATTAAGCATTAACGATATTGAAATAAGAGAAGGTAAATTTTCCTATAAAAATCTGATTTCAGGCGAAAAATTTATTTTAAACGGGATTTCTGGTCAAGGAAAAGTTGCTTCATTGGATGGGCCTTTTTCTTTTTCTGGTAATTTTTTAATGATAGATGTTCCCATGTCGTTTGATTTACGTATTGGAAGAATTGAAACCTCACAAAATATACCAATAAGCCTTAATGTCGTTGATTCTTCTTCTGAAACAAATATTGATTCAAAAGGGTATATTTTACGAAATTCAGAAGGTTCAGATGAATGGATAAATTTGGCGGGAACTTTAACTGGTAAAAAGGGAGAAGTTTTCTTTAAAAACATTGGTATTGAACAATGGCCATCAGGACCTTTGACAGGGAGTTTTACCTTAAAAATAAAAACAGATAAAACAATCTTTGAAAGTATGACTGTTCGTCAAGGTGAGGGGGATTCTGTTACTTCTTTTTCTTTGGGAATGGAAACTGATAAAGCAACTAACAAAAAAATTCCCACATTAGGGATCAGAAGTATTGAATATTTAAAGTGGAAACCATTATTGGATTCTTTACCTAAAAGTGCCGTTTTTAATCGGATGGCAACGGATTTTTCTCTTTTGATTTCAGAGGCAAAAATTGATTCTGAGATGATTACCCAAGGTTTAGTAAAAGGTAAAATTCAAGACGGAATAGTGTCCTTTTCAGATTTAACTGCACAGCTGCCTCAAGGTAGTTCTATAGCTATGAAAGGAACATGGAATCCAAAGGATGAATCTCTGGATGCAGATTTAGAACTTCAAAGCGCAAATTTAAGGGGGCTTGTAGAATGGCTTTTGAAGCAAAAGTTAGAGTACCTTCCTGAAAAAGGTTTTAGTACTGCTCAATTGGTTGGGCACTTTAAACTTCACCAGGAAAAATTCCAATCAAATTGGAAGGTGGGACTGTTGGGGGATACGGAATTTTCTGGGGATATAAATATTTCAAAAAATCCTAAATTACTTATAGAAACAAATTTGGATGTGAGAAATTTGAATGTGGATACTTATCATAAATTCACTTACTCAGAATTAAAAGAATTTACTTTCCCAAAGGCTGATTTTGTTTTTGATTTAAAATTGAACAATACTCTTTTAAATGATACCTTGTTTAAAAATATTCACCTAAATGGTGAATTAAAAGACAATAATTTGGGCATGAAAGAATTTTTATTCGAAAAAGAAAATGATTATATTCTTCAGATGTCAGGAATCATCCAGAATTTGGGGACAAATAATTTTATGGTTCAAAATTTGAAAACAAATTTTGAATTAAATGAATTGCCGCAATTATTCCCAGAAAACTCAATTACTGAAATAAAAGGAAGTATGACATATTCAGGGAATCTGGAACAAGGCAATTTTGACTCTGAAATTAGCTTGGATAAAATTGAATTGATTGCCAAAGGGGAAATTAAAAATGTATTACAAAAGCCTTCTTTTATCGATGTGGATACCGTGATTAAATCTTCTGAGGTTCAAGATGTTCTTTCTGACTTCAATACCACTAAAGATAAATTTTCTAAATTGTCTGGAAATATGAATCTGTCCTTTAGGGGGAGCGGTACTTTTGATCATTTGATTGCAGAAAACGTCTTGTTGAATTTTGAAAATCAATCTATTACCGGAAGGATGGATTGGAATCAAAGGGAAAAAATAGCTCAGGTAAATTTATCATCTTCCAATTTGGATTTTAATACTATTTTCCCAACAATAAACGAACTAAAAAATATGAATTTTGAAACAGAAAATTTTCCCGAGTGGCAAGTGGATTTAACTCTATTCGCTGATCATGCATTATATGATGAAATCTTAATGAATCAGCTATCTCTAAAGATGAATCTGAAAGATAAAATAATCGCTCTTTCTGATTTTAATTTTGACTATAATGATTTTGGAAAAGTAAAAGGAGAGGGAAAAATTCTTATGAAGGATCCCCTTGTTGTTGATGGTAAATATTATTTAGAAAAAATACCGGTTAAAAATGTGTATGGGACTAATTCTTTATCTCTTTCGGATGGTTTTTGGTCTATAACAGGGGATTTTAACGCTATTGGTAATTCATGGGATGATTGGGTACAAACATCACGTTCCCAAGGAAATTTAATTTGGGAAAATGCCGTCTTGTCTGGGATTGATGTAAGGGAACTTTCTAATGTTGTAGAAAACACATTGCAGAACCAATCTGAAAATAATACTAACATTCAGATTAAACATGCTCTCTCTAATGGTAAGACAATTCTTCCATTGGCAACCGGTGCTTTCCAAATTACACAAGAGAAGATTGTTTTTCCGGAGATGCATTCTATTCTTCCTTTTGCAGATCTTTTTATCAGACAAATAAATTCTTCTTTGTTGTCAGATCAATTAAATGCCACTTTTTCAATTTTATTAAATGCGACAAGAACTTTACCAACCTTAGATATTCAATATCAAGATGGTAAAATAATTTTTCAAACAGAAGCCTTTGAAAGTGCTCTATCTCAAAAAGTGGACTTTTTGAAACAACAAAAAAGAGAAGCGCAAGAAAAACAAGAACAAGAGGCGGTAGAGGCAAAACAAAATGAAATTTTGATTCAGGCAAAAAATATTTTGAGTACGGCCGAAAATCAAATAAAACTTATGAAGGACAATATCTCTTTACATCCTTCAAGTGAGGCAAATGACTTAATGAATCGTGCTGAAGCAACATTGGATGATGTACGTTCTTTAGCTGTTCGTCAGGATTTGAATTCGGAACAATTGATTTTTTTGCAGGAAAAATCTAATTTGTTGCTGTCAGAATCTAAAGATTTGGATAATTATTTAAAACGACAGGATATTTTACGTCAACGTGAGGCTGTTAAAAAGTTGCCTCCTTTGATAAAAACACGTTTGGATGAAATGATTCAAATTTATAATCAAAATCCTGAATCCGTTGTTTTGTCAGGGATTGTACAAGGATCGCAAAATGAAAATGAAAAAATAACAAAGAATTTGGAAATCTTAGAAAATGTTCAAAATTTAGAGGCAGCAAAACAATTGATTTCAGATGTTAAAGAATCTTTTCAAAAAATTCAAAAAGCATTGAATTATGCTCGGCAATTTAGTTCGAAAACAGGTATCCTTCCAGGGATAACAGGAGCTGTTTCAGAGGGGGAGATTTAGTTGAAATTAGATACGATTATTTGTGGGGATTGTTTGAATGAATTGAAAAAAATTCCAGAAAAATCTGTAGATATGATTTTTGCTGATCCGCCATACTTTATGCAAACTTCTGGTGATTTGAATCGCTCAGATGGAACGCGTTTTAAAGGTGTTCAAGAAACTTGGGATCATTTCGAAGATCTGCATGCCTATGATAATTTTTGTAAAAGTTGGCTGTTGGAATGTCGACGATTGTTGAAACCCAAGGGGAGCATTTGGGTAATCGGTAGTTTTCAAAATATTTATCGCTTAGGTTATTTGATGCAGGAAATGGGATTTTGGATTTTAAATGAAGTGGTATGGCGAAAAACCAACGCTCCTCCAAATTTTATGGGGACCCGCCTTCAAAGTTCACATGAAACTTTGTTGTGGTGTTCGCCCAAAAAAGGTAGCTCTTATACTTTCAACTATCAGACTCTAAAAGCCTTGAATGGCGGAAAACAAGAATCTAGTGTTTGGGACATAGGAATATGTATTGGTCCGGAACGGTTAAAGGATAAGGAAGGGCATAAATTGCATGCAACGCAAAAGCCAGAGCAGTTGTTGCAAAAGATAATCCTGTCTTGTACTAAACCGGGCGAAATTGTATTGGATCCTTTTATGGGAACAGGAACGACAGGCGCAGTTGCAAAATTGTTGGGACGTCATTTTATTGGTATTGAGCGTGAACCAAAATACGTTGAGGCAGCTCGAATCAGAATCAGTAAAATAACCCCGGTTTTGAATGAGATTTCAAGATTGGAAAAAGATAAAAAACCTCAAAAAATTCTATTTAAACAGCTGGTAAAAAAAGGCGCCTTATTGGCTGGTGATTTTTTGTACACCCCCAATAAAAAGCGTGCCAAAATTTTACCAGATGGGCGATTAAAGGCAGGGCGCTTGACGGGATCTATTCATCAGTTGGCTGCAATATTACAAAACAAGACAGTTGCAAATGGGTGGGATTATTGGTTGATTAAAACAGAAAAAGGATTCGAAAGTATTGACATTTTACGAAAAAAAGTTTAGCCTCAAAGAAAAGGAGAATGAATATGAAAAAATATATATCAATTTTGTTAATGACCTCTTTAATGGGATGTGTTTCTCATAAATCGGACGAATCCGGGGTGCCCGTGATGGAAGGTAACTACCCTATAAATCAACAATACGAAGTTCTGCCTGTTCAAAATATTGTGCTTCAACCGGATGAAGAAATTCAAGCGCTTCAAACCATGGATACAGTTGAAACGTCTCTTGACACGCCTTCAGCTCCTGCCCAAGATGGGGCTTATGCCGAATGGTTAGCCAAAAAATTGCGTAAAGAATTGCGCTCCACCGGAATTCAGGTAAAAGAAGTCTCTGGTCAAATCGATTTAATTATACCGACCAAGCTTGCTTTTGGAAACAATCAAGCTAAATTGCAGACAAAATTTACAGAATCACTGGAAAATGTTGCCAAGTTGTTAAAAGAATACAATACGACAATGATTCAAATTATTGGTTACACGGATAATACGGGACCTGTTTTGGTCAATAAAGAGGCCTCTTTAAAAAAAGCGGATATCATTGCTGATTACTTGCGTGGCCAAGGGATTAGCTCCGAGCGCATCATCACGGATGGGGCAGGGGCAGATAACCCGGTTGGTAACAATATGACCGCCAAAGGGCGTGAGCTTAATCGTCGCATTGAAATGACAATTATCAGCTTGCAATAGGGGGATAAATGAAAAAACTTTTTTTAATCGCTTTATCAACTTTATTATTTTCAACGAAAGGATTTACAATGGATAAAGAAAATACACTGTACTTAGATTTGGATTATGGCCGTGTGGTCATTGAATTGGACCCATCGGTGGCGCCCAAGCATGTGGCACGCATCAAGGAATTGACTCGCCAAGGCTTTTATGATGGCATTAAATTCCATCGTGTGATTCCGGGCTTTATGGCACAAACGGGCGATCCGACCGGCACAGGTATGGGCGGTTCAGGGAAAAAGCTCCCCGCCGAATTTAACAAAACACCCCATGTACGTGGGACAGTTTCTATGGCACGCGCGATGGATCCCAATTCAGCCGACAGCCAATTTTTCATTTGCTTTGATGATGCCACTTTCTTGGACGGACAATATACGGCCTTTGGGCATGTAACATCAGGGATGGAATATGTGGATATGATTAAAAAGGGCGAACCCCCGGTCAATCCGGATATTATTGTGAAAATGCAGGTTGCTGCTGATGTAAAGGAGTAAAAAATGGAATTTTTAATTATGGCCGGCGCCGCCATCGGCACCATCGCTTTAATTGTGATCGTATTGTAAAAATAACCGCCCTGATTTCATGGGCGGTTTTTTGTTATCCTGAGTTTTAGCGAAGGAGCTTGTCACGGATGAGTTATCAGATTCCTCGCATACACTCAAAATGACAGCAGGACTACTTACACAAAGCGTAGTAGTCGCCAAAGCGGCCGGTGGTGCGACTGGGGTTGGCGAGGTCGACGTCACTACGGGCGAGGGACACGCCGAAAACGGAGCAGGGACTGTTATTATAATATTTGGATTTTGTCCAAAAATATGGCGTCCCAAACACCTGACGCAGGGCTACCAACTTTGCACTATACTTGTCACGGTATTTCTCGCCGCTCGCATCCGCCGCATCCGTCACAGTATTTCCGCTCCACATCGCATTATAAGGGTTACCGTTCCAACCACTGCATGTCTTTCCGCTGGCACAACCAAAACTCCCTGCGGTGTTCTCTACCACTTGGGTCATTGTCCCACTGCGGTAGACATTCAGGTCCTCTACACCGATCAGCGGTTTCCCCTTCGCCTGACACCAATTCACCGCACTCCACCAATTCATCGAACCTGCAGATGCCTCTATCGTGTTCGCAAACCCGGCTGACGTCAATGTTGACAATTGGGCCGCCGTGATGGACTTGGATCCGCCCACGGACTTGCAGGTACCCGGTTTGCTACACGTATCCGCCGTCGTCCCCGTGCATCCCATTGCCGTCAGGGTATCCTCAATACATTGATCATAATCCGTGTATTGGCAATAATAATCACTGTTTGATCCGCCGCAGTCATCCTGCATCGCACAGGCACTGTTTTCCGTGGCGACCACACATTGTTCGCCGGCGGTATCCCACTTATACCCCGATTCGCAACGACAGGTTGTCTCTCCGTCGTCAGCCAAGCCGGCCGCTCCGCCCGTGTACACAACATCCGTTCCCGGATAAACACTACAATCCGGTTTTTCGGTGCAGGTACCGGCCTTACAGTATCCGTCTGCTATCTCATCCGTTGTGCAATTGCCCGTTTTATTCGTAATCGTTCCGTCCGTCGCGCAGGTTTGACAGGTGGTATCTACCCCGGCGCAACAATCGGCACGACACGTATTGTCCGCACAATAATGGTAGCCGGCCGAATCGCAGGCATCCGAATCATCATTATAATCACAGGCTTTGGCTGTGGTGGACATATCGTCATTAAAGGTGAGCTTGACTG
>DFKU01000072.1 GCA_002373615.1 Alphaproteobacteria bacterium UBA3637
AAAAGGCCCTCAATCTGACCGGTTATTTTTTAAGGCAACATACCATTAAAGGTGTTTTACCACGCACACGAGAATTTTTAAAATAGTCCTTGACGAGAGGGAAAAATTTGAATTATAATGATAAAAAAAGGAGTACAATTATGAAACAAGATAAATCTATTCAATTAGCACATCACCTCAACCATTTGGAAGAAATGGTGGAATTGGCCGAAAACCCAAAATTGTTGTGGGAAGAAATGCAAATACTGGGCAAAAAGGCCTTTACTTTGCAGGAAGAAATGGAAGAATTATTGAATGCTTTGGAAATTGAGACAAAGGAAATTTCTGCCATTCAAACTCTGTTTGAAACACGGGAAAAAATGTGGGATATGATGAATCAATTGGCGGCGGCCGAATTAAAGTTAAAAGAAAAAACTTTAACGAAATCTGCCCAAAAGGAACACAAATGTTGTTGTCATCATGAGCATGGGGAAAAATGCTGTCATGAAGAACATAAGTGCACTTGTCACAAAGGGGGTAAAAAATGTCAGAAAAAATAGAAAAGATTTCTTTTGAGGGCGCCCTGAAAGAATTGGAATCCATTGTTCAAAAGTTGGAATCGGGACAAGTAAAATTAGAGGAAGCTGTGAGTGCCTATGAAAAAGGCGTGCAAATGCAAAAAATTTGCGAGGAAAAATTAAAAGAGGCACAAATGAAAGTGGAAAAATTGATTTTAGATAAAGAAGGAAAGCCAACAGGAAAGGAGCCTTTGGATGCTGTTGAAGGATAAATTAGTCGAAGCACGCACTTTATTGGACGAAAGCTTTGATAAAAATTTAAGCCTGCCGGAAGGAAAGGAAAAACGCTTGCTTGAGGCCATGCGTTATTCGACCATCGGGGGCGGAAAAGCCTTCAGAGCTTTTTTAGTGCTGACAGTGGGGGAAATGCTGGGACTTAAAAAAGAAAGCGCTTTAAGTATTGCGACTGCCTTGGAAATGATTCACAGCTTTTCATTGATTCATGATGATTTACCCGCCATGGATAACGATACGATGCGCCGGGGAAAGCCCACCAATCATGTAGCCTTTGATGAAGCAACCGCCATCTTGGCCGGGGATGCTTTGGTCATCAACGCTTTTGAAGTGTTGACTTCTGACGATACAGAATTGTCCTTTGAAGCAAGATGTCGCTTAATTCGATTCTTGGCACAAATGGCCGGTAAAGAAGGCATGTGTGGTGGCCAAATGTTGGATTTAATCGGTGAAAAAGAAAAGCTGAATTTAGAGGAAGTCACGCGCCTACAAACATTAAAAACAGGGGCTTTGTTAAAATTTGCCGTTTTGGCGCCTGCCACAGCTGTTGGAGCAGATGAAACCACGCAAAACGCCTTAATCAAATATGCAGCCAACATTGGATTGATGTTCCAAATGACGGATGACATTTTGGATATTGAAGGCGACGAAAAGTTAATGGGGAAAACTTTGGGAAAAGATAAAGTTGAAAGCAAATCCACCTTTGTTACTTTGATGGGATTAGAAGCTACACGTCAAAAGGCAAAAGAATTAGGAGATGAAGCCAAAAAGGCTCTTTCCCTTTTTGGGGACAAAGCAGACCTATTGTGTCAGGCAAGCGACTTTATTTTAGAAAGGAAAAATTAAATGCTGAGTAAGGCGGAAATAGAACAATTTTGTGAGGCTTTGCACGAAGTACACCCTGATCCAAAATGCGAATTGATCTGGCACACACCTTGGGAATTGATTATGGCAATTATCTTATCAGCGCAATCCACCGATAAAAATGTAAACCGTGTGACACCCGAATTATTTAAGGGTGTCCCTACCCCCAAAAAGGCCGTGGAATTAGGGGAAGATGGGGTGCGCCCCTTTGTCAAATCCGTCAATTATTTCAATAACAAGACTCGTTCCATTGTAGCGTTAGCACAAAAATTATTGGATGAGTATAACGGCGAAATGCCAACCGATTTTGATACTTTGGTGACTTTGCCGGGCATTGGAAGGAAAACCGCCAGCGTATTTTTGAACGTTGCCTATCACAAACCCTATATTGGCGTAGATACGCATGTATTTCGCTTGGCGCACAGGTTAAAATTATGCACAGGAAAAACGCCTGCTGAGGTGCAAGAGAAATTAGAAAAAATTATTCCAGAAAAATATAAAACCGGATTTGCTTTGGCCTTGGTTTTATTGGGAAGGTACATTTGTCAAGCGCGCAAACCAAAATGCGGGGAATGCCCTTTATACACTATCTGTCAAGCTGATGAAAAGGAGAAAAAATGAAATTTTGGGGGATTTTAATCGGGGGACTGATTTTGGGCTTTATAGGAACAGGATTTGCCCAAACAGATATGAGTTCAACTTTTTCAAGTGAAAACAAGAATATCCTATATTCGGGGGAAGCAAAAGATTACACGGGATCCCCCTTGGTTTTTATTGAAGGCATTTCAGATCAACCCAGGCCCAAGAATTGGAAAGATGAATTAAAAATAAAATTATTTGGATCCATGGAGTTACCAAAAGCGGAAGTCCAACATCCTCTGCCCCCTTTGGAACAAAATAACGTTCAAAATTCTGTTAAAGTTAAGCCCTTATTTGGGGATGAAAAAGAAGTGGCTTTTGTGCCTCATACGTCTGATTGGAATTTTATTATCCAAGTGATGGATGATGAAAGTATCTTAGTTCAAGAAAATATTCAATTGATTAAAACGGCCAATGTGACCACACCCATCCGCGATTGGACCAAGCAAGATTTAGAATTATTGGAAGTAAAAATAAATGGGCAAGAAATTCCTTTAAAACTGACAGAAGAAGCAAATACGCTGCGCTTAAAATTTCCTGACTTGGAAACAGGGGTACATAGAATCCATTTAACCTATTTGATAAAAAAAGCCGGTGTTTTTTCAAAAAAGACAGCGAATTTATCCGTTCCTTTAATAGATATGGGATGGAATTTAAACACTGATTCTTTAAATGGAATCATATTGTTCCCTGTCAAAATAAAAGAGGCCAAAATGACTTTTTTATTGGGAAAAAACAAGCAAGAAATAAAAGGGGCCTTTGATGTGGCAAGTGATGCCTCCGGCGCTGTGTTTTTTAAAGCGACACATTTAATGCCTGCCCATTCTGCTTTACTGTTAAATATTGATTTACAATATGACTCTTTTTTAAAAAAGGGGCTATGGAACAAATTAACAGAATCCACTTCTTTTATGATTTTTATTATTTCTTTGATGGTTTGTTTCTTGTACCTGATTTTAAATATTATTGAAATCAAGATTACCCCGATTGAAGAAGTTTTGCTTCGAAAAAAATATTGTTATTCCGATAATGCCTTTAAAAATTTCCTGAAAAGAACAGGAGAAATGTGGATTGGTTTATGCCTGATATGGGCCTTAACAGCGGGAATATTATTTTTTACAGAAACTTCCTTTTCAATCTTTGAAACCCAAATTTTGCTTTTATCCCCTGTTGCTTTTGTATTGATTTTGGATTATCTGTTGTTATATCCTCGTCAAAGAAATATCCAAAAGTTAAGGGGGGGAAAATGATTAAAAAAAATATTTTTATTTTATGTTTTCTGTTGTATGCCTATGCTGTGCATGCCGAAGTTGTGTTGTCCCCAACCATTCAAGAAGCGCGCGCACACCGTGCCGAGTTAGTTCAAAAGCAAGATGAAATGTTGGAATTGCTATTAGAGATTCCTTTTGAGCAACGACAATACATCTTTCCCTTATTATCTGCCAAGCAGAGCGTTCCCAAAAAGATTAAAACACATCCAGAAGTACTGTTATGGAAAGGGAAAAGACCAACCAGAATTGCAGACCGTTTTAAGGAGGATAAAGAATTGATCGAATTTTTACCTGAACAATTTTATTATTTTTTGTCCCCTGATATGTGGCCTTCAACCCCAGGACAAGGAAGCCAAGAAATGAACCCCAATCAAATTTTACAGAATTTAACCAAGGAGATTGGTAATTCTGAATTATCCGTCATGCCAGAAGAATTGGTGGATATTTATAGCGGATTAAACATTTTACAAAAGTGGGTTCAAGAACAAGCCAAGCAACCTCAGATGCCCCTTTATTTTGAAAAGTGGGTCAAAAAAGCCCCACAAAAATTTAAAGACCAGATTGTAGCAAAAACAGGACTTTCAATGGCAGAATTTGGAGTGAGGGTAGATAATATTGCCAAATCGTATCGCAGCTATCAAAATCAAAAAATACCACCTGTTTCGCCTGAGCAACAATTAGTTCAAGAATACTGGTCTTTAGTTCCCTTTATTTTTCAAAAAGCAGGCTTTTCTGAAGCTTTAAAACCAGAGTTTTATCAAGATTGACAAAATAATTTATTTTCGCTATAATATCTTCATAAAACAAGGAGTATTTAAAATGGCATGGACAGAAGATAAAATTAAAAAATTAAAAAAACTATGGACAGCCGGTAAGGCAACTGCTGAAATTGCTAAAGCCTTGGGGATGAGTAAAAATTCCATTATTGGAAAGGTACATCGTTTGGAATTGACAGCACGTCCTAACCCCGTCAAAAAAGAAGTAAAAATCGTTAAGAAACAGCCCCCCAAAAAGGTAGGCCTTATACGTTTGATTGACTTGAAAATCAATACTTGCAGGTGGCCTATTGGCGACCCCAAAGATGAGGATTTTCATTTTTGTGGGGAACAAACTGTAACAGGAAAGCCTTATTGTTTGGCGCATTGTCAAGAAGCCTATGCCAATATGGCACAAGAAGCTGAAAAGAAAAAATAATGGAAACTTTATGTCTGGTTGATGGATCGGGATATATTTTTCGGGCATTTTATGCCCTGCCCCCGATGACAAGACCAGATGGAACCACTGTTGGGGCTGTCTATGGCTTTACCGCCATGATGATGAATTTATTACAGGAAAATGCCTGCGATCACATTGTTGTAGTATTTGATGCCGCCAGACGTAATTTTAGAAATGAAATCTATCCGGAATATAAAGCGAATCGACATGAAACACCGCCTGAGCTGATTCCTCAATTTCCTTTGATTCGTGAGGCCTGTGAAGCTTTAAATGTCGCTTGGATTGAAAAAGAAGGCTTTGAAGCAGATGATTTAATTGCGACTTATGCACGCTTGGCCAAAGACAAAGGAATGAAAGCCCGCGTTATTTCTGCCGATAAAGATTTAATGCAGTTGATGGATGAAAATACAAGTCTGTATGACCCCATGAAGAAAAAAGAAATCACATTAGAGGATGTGGAAAAAAAGTTTGGGGTGACACCTGACAAAGTTATAGAAGTACAAGCTTTGATGGGGGATTCAACCGATAATATTCCGGGGGCCAACGGGATTGGTCCAAAGACCGCCGCTACCCTGATTCAGCAATTTGGATCCGTTCAAAATATGTTTCAGCATTTAGATGAGATTTCCTCCGAAAAAAGGCGGACTGGATTGTTGGCTGACAAAGAACAAATTGAAATTTCAAAGAAGTTGGTGGTGCTGGCTAAAAACGCCCCCGTCAATGATGATTTAGAAGTTTTTAAAAGGTATCCCATTCAAGCACAAAAACTGATTGATTTTTTAAGCCTTAATAATTTCCAAAGCCTTGTCAAACGAGTCAATACTTTGAGTTTTAACAAGCCTGAAAAACCGGCCCCAGAAAAAAAAGTCGAAATTATTCCTTTGGAAAACGAAGAACAAATTCAAGAGCTGATTGAAAAAATTAAACAAACAGGTCACTTTTCGTTTTATTTAAAAACAAAAGAAGATGGGGAATTATGTGGCATTTCTGTAAGTACAGAACATTCTGTTTTTATGGTGGATTTACTGAAAGAAACAGGAGGCGTTCAAAGGGATTTATTTGAAGCCCCAACCCCCAAATTGAATGACACCTTTTTAAAGCTGTCATCCCCTCTATTTTCAGATAAGAATATCGTAAAAGCGGGACATGATATTAAGGCAAGTATCCATTTACTGGCAAAATATGGCATTATTTTGGAAAAACCTTTTGAAGACGTGATGTTGATGAGCTATGATTTGGATGGCTCTAAGCATAGCCACGATTTAGACGCCCTGATAGAAATTTATTTCCCCAGCCAAGAAAGTGAAGGAAAAGAGGCCTTTTTTATTGGGAAGATGACAAAAAAAATAAAAGAAATGCTGATTGCCCAAAATGAATGGGGGCTTTATGAAGATATTGACGCCCCCTTGATTTCCATTTTGGCCAACATGGAAAAAGAAGGCATTTTGGTGGATGAAAAGCACTTGAAAAAATTGGAAGAAACCTTTAATCAAAAATTGGAAGAATTGACCCATCAGATCCACGCTTTAACAGGGGATGAAGTTAATATCAATTCCCCCGCTCAACTGGGTGTTATCCTGTTTGAAAAACGAGGACTTAAGGGTGGAAAGCGGGGTGCCAACGGGCATTGGGTGACAGATGTCAAAGTCTTGGAAATGTTAGCAGATGAGCAAGACGATGAGCTGGCCAAACTGATTTTGAAATATCGGGCGGCTGCCAAATTAAAATCCACCTATATTGATGCTTTGTTGGAAAGGGTGAAAATAAGCCCTCGTGTATCCACCACTTTTTCTTTGGTGGCGACCAATACGGGGCGATTGGCCTCCTCTAACCCCAATTTACAAAACATTCCTGTGCGTACCGAAGAAGGCAAGGAAATTCGTGAAAGCTTTATTGCCAAGGCAGGATGTGTATTATTGTCGGCTGATTATTCACAGATTGAACTGCGCTTGATTGCAGATGTGGCAAAGGTGAAGAAACTACGCGAATCATTCCTTAAAAATGAGGATATTCATGCGAGAACTGCCAGCGAGGTGTTGGGGATTCACCTAAACCAAATTACCCCAGACCAGCGCAGACAAGCAAAGGCCATTAACTTTGGAATTATCTATGGCATTTCAGGGTTTGGATTGGCCAGAAACTTGGGGATTTCACGGACAGAGGCGAACAAATATATTGAATCCTATTTTGCCCAATATCCCGAAATAAAAGAATATATGAAAAAGACGATTGAGTTTGCAGGAACAAATGGGTTTGTTTTAACACCCCTTGGACGCAAGATTTATATTGATGGCTTTGAATCAGGCAGAACCAGAAGTTTTGCCGAACGCGCCGCCATTAACGCCCCGATTCAAGGGGGAGCGGCTGATATCATCAAAATGGCGATGATTCGGGTACAAAAAGTATTACAAGAAAAAGAAATTCCTGCAAAATTATTATTACAAATTCATGATGAACTGATTTTTGAAGTGCCCGAAAGTCGCGCCGAAGAAGCAGGGAAAATCATTAAAGAAAACATGGAGCAAGTTGTGAAGTTGAGTGTACCATTGGTGTCAGAAGTCGGTATAGGCAAAAACTGGCGCGAGGCGCATTAGGGGATCCTGAGCCGTGGCGACACCATTGGTGGCAAACAAGTTCAGGATGACTGGTAAGGGTTAGGGATTCTTCGCATACGCTCAGAATGACAGAACAAGAATAGATTGCCACGCTGGCGCTCGCAATGACAGGGGGAATAAAATTTTCTTGACTTTTTTGGGGGTATCGGTTAGAATAGCAGGTGTTGCCCTGATGGCGGAATTGGTAGACGCGCTCGTTTCAGGTGCGAGTCCCGCAAGGGGTGG
>DFKU01000075.1 GCA_002373615.1 Alphaproteobacteria bacterium UBA3637
CAATCCAACCCATCAATGTCCTTTAGTAATTCTTCAGCGTAATCCGTAATCTTAAAGAACCATTGCTTCATTTTCTTTTGAACGACAGTGGAATGACAACGATCACAACAACCATTTATGACTTGTTCATTGGCCAACACTGTTTGACAACTGGGGCACCAATTGACGGGTGCTTCTTTTTGATAAGCAAGTCCTCGTTCAAAGAGCTTTGTGAAAATCCATTGTGTCCATTTGTAATAGCTTTCATCACAAGTGTTTAAAGTATAGTTCCAATCAAAAGTTGCCCCCATTTTCTTTAATTGTTCCGTCATTGTGGCGATGCTTTTCAATGTCGTTTCTTTTGGGGGAGTTCCTGTTTTGATGGCATAGTTTTCAGCTGGAAGCCCAAAAGCATCAAAGCCCATTGGATGAAACACATTATATCCTTGCATACGTTTAAAACGTGCCCAAGAATCTACCACACCATAGTTATACCAGTGGCCACAGTGTAAGTTGGCCGAAGATGGATATGAAAACATTTCCAAACAATAAAGCTTTTTTTTGTTGGAATTTTCGTCGAATTTATAAAGCTCTGTATCGGCCCACTTTTTTTGCCATTTTTTATCAATTTCTGATGAATATGTCATTTTATTTACCTTTCATAATAAAAATTATTTTTCGGGTATTATAGCGGATTTTTGAAAAAAAATCCAGTATTTTTAAGCGTCCAAAATTTTACCCACAATTTCGCGCGTAGAATCAGATAATTTTGCGGTCTCCCGCAATCGGGTCAAAGCCTTTTTGGCACTTTCAAACAGAGCTGGGGTCATTTTCTTGATGGAACGGAAAGATTCCGCTAACACCGCAGCCCGTTGAGAATTGATTTTATCCAGTTCAGCTATCTGCTCAGCCATAAGCTGATAACCTTCTTTGGAATTAAACGCCACTAAATTTTGGCTGAAAGCCCCCAACAAAGCCCCCACTTTACTGGGCATCTTCATATCAAACTTGGGGTGCTTTAATAAAGTGCGCACTTTATTCACCGTTTCACTGACGGGCATAGTGGCTTGAACTGAAAACCATTTATTGAAAGGAATTGCATCATTTTCATAACGCTTATAAAAATCATCCAAAGCCCACTCAGCCCCCTCCAACTGATTGTGAACCATAACAGACAGAGCGTTCAACCTTTCTGTAAAATTATCGGCATGACGATATTGTTGGCGCGCTTCACCGGAATAGGGGGTAAGTGCCAAATACCCCAATAAAACATTCTTTAGGGCACGTTTTCCCATTTGTTTATCAGATAAATCAAAACTCTTTTCTTCTTTTAATTCGTTGTATAAAGAATGTAATTTTTCGCGATACTTTTCGGCAAATGACCTGCGCATTAAAAAGCGCACAGATTGAATCTTTTCAGGATCCACCACTTTTAATTCGTTCATGATTTCTTCATTGGTTGGTAAAGTAAGCGCGTATGATAAAAAATTTGGGGATAAGTCTTGATCCAAATATGCCCCCATAATTTCTAATAATTTTTCATCAGGGGCTTTTATTTTTCCTTCAATCATTTTGACAAAACTATCAATGGCATATTTATGCCCCACTTCATAGCGATTAAATAAATCTGAATCAAATTTCATTAAATGTAGCCGTTCTTCTTGTGTATAGGGGATATTGATATCCGCCAACGCCGAAAATCCGCGATTGATGGAAAGAATGGGGTTTTCTTTCACCTTAAATTCCCAAGTCTGTTCCTTTTTATCCAAAATCAAAGTGCCGCATTCTAAATCCTTACCATCATTCCCAACCAAGCCAAACTTTAAAGGAATCACAAAAGCTTCATCTGTTTTCCTGTGCTTTTGTTTCATCTTGATGGTAAAAGTATTCCCTTGACAGCTTGTTTCAACATCTACAATGGGGCGACCGGGGATATGATACCAGTTCATAAACTTTTTGAAATCTTTTGCGCTGGCGGAAGCAATTTCCCCCACAAAATCTTCAATCCTCACCGCTTGCCCATCAAAGCGTTTAAAATAATTTTTAACCCCCTTCATAAAGGCTTCACGTCCCACAAATTCACGCATCATACGAATAACTTCGGCCCCTTTGTTATAAATGGTGGAGGTATAAAAATTATTCACGGATTCGGCTTGTTCCAATAAAATCGGATGCGCCAAAGGCCCATCATCTTCGGCAAATTGACCGGCACGCAATTCAAAAATATCCTCTATGCGTTCGGTTGCATAATCGTGTAAATCATAGGTGAATTCGGAATCCCGATAAACGGTTAAACTTTCTTTTAAAGAAAGATCAAACCAATCTTGCAGTGTCACGCGATCCCCCGAATAATTATGAAAATATTCATGCGCTATACAGCTTTCAATCGCAATGTAGTTCAAGTCTGTTGTTGTTTCAGGGCTTGCCAACAGTAATGAATCTCTGAAGATATTTAAGGATTTATTTTCCATGGCACCCGCATTAAAATGTGAAACAGCTACGATAGAAAAACGATTTAAATCATATTCCAATCCAAACACATCTTCATCCCATTTCATAGCTTTTTTAATGGACTCCATGGCAAAGGTTAGGCGGTCTTTTTTACCCATCTCGCAATAGATAAATAAATCCACTTTCTTGCCTGACTTTGTGGTAAAGGAATCCGTTAAAACATCCAATTTTCCTGCGACTAAAGCAAATAAATAACTGGGCTTTGGAAATGGGTCATCATAGGTAATTTCACTTTCAGATTCGGCCACAACATTCCCATTGGAAAGCCTAACCGGAAAATCCTTTTTATTTGCCTTAATTGTCACACGATAATGGCTCATCACATCAGGATGATCTGGGAAAAAGGTGATTCGCCGAAATCCCTGTGGCTCATTTTGGGTGGTAAATAGACCATTTGACAAATAAAGCCCGGATAGCTCGGTATTTTCTTTTGGATTTATTTCAACCTCTGTTTCTAAAATAAAATCAGGGGCAGGGGGGGCAATTTCAATTCCACCCTTTTTTTCGGTATAAGGCAGACTAATACGAATCATTTTTAAATTTTCCCCATTCAAGAAAATAGGTTTATTTACATCCGCATTTTTAAAATGAAGTTTTGCTGATACCCGTGTTGCCACTTCACCCAAAACAAAAGTCACTTCTGTTTCAGGTAATTCAAAAGTTGGTTTTTGATAATCTTTTCGATAAAACATTTATTTTCTTTTTCCTTCTAAACGACGACGCCAATATTGTTCCCGACGAATGTTATCAGGAAAACGGCCATATCCCCCATGATAAATTGAAATCAAACTTTTTATGGCATTTTCGTGTCCTGCATGCGCTGCCTGTTCATACAGAGCGACTGCCCAACCTTGATTTGGTTTTCCTAAATATCCGCGTTCAATCCAAACAGCCAATGCATATTTTGCTTCAGGTAAAGTTTCTGCAGCTTTCATCATTAAACTAATGGCTTTATCACGATTTTCAGGAATTTTGTCCCCCACATCATAAAGTAAAGCTAATTCATATTGTGCTTTTGGTATTTGCATTTGAATGGCTTGTTCATAGTAAAAAACAGCTTTCTTTGGGTTTTGAGGAATCCCTTTTGCCCCTTTCGCATATAATCTTGCTAATTGATAGGCGCTTAAAGCCCTAAAAGAGGTAAATTTACTTTTGTTGGCAATCAATAAATGAGGAAGGGCTTTTTCTGATTTGTTTTGGTTTAAAAGGTCAATTCCCAAGCTATAGTGCATTTCCGGGGTTAGGCGCCAAGAATTTTCCAAAACAGCTCCTACAAAAACAAAAAGCCCTGCCAATAAAACAATCAAAAAATAACGTTTAGTCGTATGTAATTTTTCTTTTTTCATTTTTTCTCCTTTTTGTTGTTGGTATTCGGAAATGGACTCAATACATCAAAATCAGAAAAACTAATTTCGTTCCTAATAACGGAACTCAAATAATTTTTTCTAAGATTTTGGTTCATTTTTTCTCCTTTTTGTTGTTGGTATCCGGAAATGGACTCAATACATCAAAATCAGAAAAACTAATTTCGGGGCTTCTAACGCACCTCAAATAATTTTTTCTAAGATTTTGGTTCACGTTTCCTCCTTTACAAAATTTCAGAATAAGTGTACACTGAAAAAAAATAAAAAACAAGGGGTAAAAAATGAAATGGGAAGAATTACAAAATAAAAAAATCGCATTGTGGGGAATGGGCAGGGAAGGCCTGTCCAGCAAAAGAGCTTTATTAAAACATGTTTCAAATGCCCAAATTTTTGAAGTGGAGGAAGGAAATTTAAATGATTTATATGCTGCCCAAGTGGTGATTAAATCCCCGGGCGTTTCTTTGTATCGTCCTGAGGTTCAAAAACTAAAAAAAATGGGGATAAAAATTACTTCAAATACTAATTTATATATGTCAAATAAGAATTTGAATACAAAAGTAATTTGTATCACAGGAACAAAGGGAAAAAGTACGACGTCATCATTATTGGCTTATACCCTGAAATCTATGGGAAAAACGACTCTTTTGGGGGGGAATATCGGAAAACCGCTTCTTGATTTTGTGGACGAAAGTCCTGAATTTTTGGTGGATGAAATTTCCAGCTATCAATGCGCGGATTTTGTGGGCGAACCGGAGCTTGGTATTTTGGTGGCGCTTTATTCTGCACACCTGCCATGGCATGGGACACTGGAACGCTATCATGCCGATAAAATGAATATGATTCATCAGGCCAAAAAAACGATAGATATTCGCCATTTAGATTTTTATGTAAAAAATGGTTTCTTCTATCAGGGGGATACTTGCCTCTTTCCGCTTTCTTCCCTTCCGTTATATGGCGCCCATAATGCACTCAATGCTTGCGTTGTATTGCAAGCGATAAAAGAATTGGGCTTAAATCCCAGTGAATGCGAAAAGGCTTTTAAAACCTTTACGCCACTTCCCCATCGCTTACAAAAAGTGGCAGAAAAAGAAGGTGTTCTTTACATCAATGATTCTATTGCGACTTTGCCTGAGCCTGTGATAGCGGCTTTGGATACATTTAAAGATCGCCCCATCACTCTAATTGTCGGGGGCTGGGACGGAGGTTATGATTATACCGAACTTAATAAAGTGATTCAGGATAGGAATATTTTGGCCTTAGCACTTCCCGATACAGGGGCAAAAATCACCACCCCTTTTCATGTGGCGAGTATGCGTGAAGCGGTCCAACTGGCACATGAAAAAACACCAACAGGGGGCGTGGTTCTTATGTCCCCAGGGGCCCCCAGCTATAATCAATATAAAAATTTTGAAGAACGTGGCGAAGATTTTATTAAGTTGGTCAATGAATTATAGCTTGATATTTTATAAATTTCGTGTTATTTTTAAACGAAAGGGAGGTTCAAATGGAAAAAACAAAAAAAAGACAAACACTCAAGACTTATTTATTTACGGGGATATTGGTGACAGCGCCGGTTGCCATTACGCTTTATTTGTCCATCAAACTCTTTCTGTGGTTGGACAGTTGGGCAACAAAGCTGATTCCCGCCAAATATAATCCTGAAACCTATTTGCCCTATGGCTTACCGGGACTTGGCGTCCTTATTCTGTTAGTTTTCCTGATTCTTGTGGGTATGCTGACCGCGAACTATGTGGGGCGCTGGTTGGTGGGTATTGGCCAAAGAATCCTCAGTCGTGTTCCTGTGATTTCGGGGATTTATGGTGCATTAAAAAAACTTTTTGAAACTGTGATGGGCAATAATACTCAGGCTTTTCGCAAAGCCGTTTTGGTGGAATACCCCAGAAAAGGGATGTGGACAGTGGCCTTTGTGACGGCACCCGTCTATGCCGGTTTCAAAAAGATGCTTCCCAAGGATATGGTGACCCTGTATGTGCCGACCACCCCGAACCCAACCTCAGGTTTTATGGTGTATGTGCCCAAAAAAGACATTAAAGAACTGAATATCCCTGTGGAAGAAGCCTTGAAGATGATTCTTTCTATGGGGATTGTTGATCCCGCAAAAAAGCTTTAAGGTTATCCAAATTACGACTTAAAAGGGCTTTTTTATATAGGCTGGCATTGGGTTGCCCCCTGTAAAGTCCAATCATATGGGACAGGATTTTATTTAACTGTCTGTGATGACTTGAAGCATACCGAATCATTTCTTCCACCACTTCTTCACGCGATAAAATGGAATGATTGTCCCCATAAAAAAGTTTATCCACTTCTCTTAGCTCATAAGGATTCCCATACGCCCATCTGCCAATCATGACCCCGTCCACATGTTGTAAGTGCTTTGGTACATCTGATAAACTGAGTACATCCCCATTGATGGAAATGGGTAAATCCGGAAAAGATTTTTTAAGCTGATAAACCAGGGGGTAATTGACAGTTAGGCGCAGACGATTTTCTTTTGGACGCCAATTGAGCTTGGCTTTTCTGGCATGTACAATTAAATGCGCGCATCCTGCCTTTTTTAAGCTGTCTGTTAAAGAAAATAACTCATTGTATCCGTCACCGCCGACATCTGATAAGGCAATTCGTGTTTTTACTGAAACGGGCAAGGGGGTGGCGGCTGCCATTTCGGCTACGCAATCAGCAATGACCTCTGGTGTTTTAAGTAAAATGGCCCCGAATTTACCTGATTGGACTCTGGGACTGGGGCAACCGGCGTTGATATTGATGCCATCATACCCCCATTCATACGCCATCTTGGCACATTGGGTCATCAGCTTTGGTTCGCTTCCTCCCACTTGCAAAATGACGGGGTGTTCTTCTTTGTTATAATCCAGCAATAAATTTTTATTTTTCCCCAATATCAGGGCAGGGCAAGCAATCATTTCGGAATATAAAGTCGTGTGTTTTGTGATTAAACGCATCATATACCGGTAATGCCTGTCGGTCCAATCCAACATGGGGGCAATGGAGATTATTTCAGAAAAAGATTGCTTTTTTGTCGTCATTTTATTATAATAACATAAAACAATAAAAAAATAAAGGATAAATAACAGAAAGGATAAATGATGACCCTCAACGACCAAGAAATGGAAAAAATTCAACAATATTTAAGACAGCTTTTTTGGAATCCAGATATTTCTGTTCACGCGGGTTCCGCCAAAGATGCCCCTGCCGAAGTCTATGTAGGCAAAGAATTTGTGGGTGTTATTTATAAAAATGATGATGATGGTGAAATTTCTTATGACTGGAATATGTCTATTTTAACGGAAGATATTGAACAATTTTAATGAAAACATCTGACTTTAATTTTGACCTACCACCGGAATTGATTGCAAATGCGCCGGCAAATCCAAGGGATTCGGCGCGTTTACTCTATATCAACGGCTTTGAATTACAGGATAAATGTATGCTTGATTTACCTGATTTATTAAAGCCATCAGATGTTTTGGTTTTTAATGATACCAAGGTGATTCCGGCGCGTCTATATGGTCTGCGTGGGCAAGCTAAAATTGAAATGACCCTGTTTAAACAGATGGATTTGTCCACTTGGGAAACTCTCATTAAAAATGCGCGTCGCCTGCGGATGGGGGATAAAATTGAAATAACCTCTGATTTTTACGCTACTGTTTTGGACAAAAAGGAAACCGGCACTGTGGTTGTTCATTTTAATTGTTCTGGGGCTGATTTATTTGCAAAACTTCACACCGTGGGGACGATGCCACTACCCCCTTATATCAAAAGGATGCGTGGCGGAAAAGAATCAGATAAAGCCGATTATCAAACAATCTACGCCTGTCATGAAGGGGCTGTGGCAGCCCCGACGGCTGGACTTCATTTTACCGAACGCCTTTTTAAAAAGTTGGATGAAAAGGGAATTAAACGCGAATTTGTGACTTTACATGTGGGGGGCGGGACTTTTTTGCCCGTCAAGGTGGAAAATATCCAAGACCATAAAATGCATGCAGAATACGGTGTGATTACTCAAGAAGTGGCTGACAGGCTCAATCAATACAAACGGGAAGGGCGTCGCATTATTCCGGTGGGGACGACTTCGCTTCGCCTACTGGAATCGGCTGCAGACGAACTGGGGATTCTACACCCCTTTTCCAAAGAAACTTCTATCTTTATTACCCCAGGGTATAAATTTAAATTTGTGGATGCTTTGTTCACAAATTTTCATACACCCGAATCTACTTTGTTTATGTTGGTGTGTGCTTTTGCCGGGATGGATGAAATGAAGTCAGCCTACAAACATGCCGTAGAAAAAAGGTATCATTTCTTTTCCTACGGCGATGCGTGTTTGATTGAAAAAAGGAATTAAGTTATTTCTTTTTCTTATCCTCTTTTTTGGGGGCAGTCTTTTCACGAATGCCAAAGGCAATCAGTAACACCAATAAGACACAGGTAATTAATTGAACAATCAAAGGGTAGGTAGCCCTTCCTACAGAATATCCAAATAGGCCCATGACAATATCAATCAGTAAAACTGCAATTGTTGCAAAACTGGCAGAACGCCATACAGCCCCTTTATTTAATTTAAAACAAGAAATTAAACAAATTAAGGCAGAAATTGCAGTTGCAATCAAATAAAAGATCCATAGTGTAACAAAGTAAAAAATAGCCAACAAAACGGGCACCCAAATGGCAAACAAATGAATGGCTTTCAAAATCCCCTCCGGGGTTATTTTAATTGTGCCTGACAAGGCTTGTACTTGTTGAATTTGTCCAGCTGCCACTACTGCAAAAGTGTTACGTGTTAAGTAATATCCATCAGGCGAATTAGGTAAAACTGTCGCACGATCTGATTGTAAATAGAAAATAGGCTGATTTTTGACAAAATAAACTAAATTGGCATTTTGTGGTTCAACAACTTC
>DFKU01000080.1 GCA_002373615.1 Alphaproteobacteria bacterium UBA3637
CAGAAATGTAAGGCATAATATTCAGTGCAAAAATAGACATACGAGATAAAGCGCCCCCCGTAAAGGCGTTAAACATTCCAATCAAGCCACCTTGGTTGGATGAAAAGAATTCTTTTAAAACCGCAGGGTTGATCCCCGGAAAAGGAATATATGTTCCCAAGCGGAAAACAATAATCGCAAGAAGGGTGAACCAAAGGCGTTTATGGAGATCCGTTGCTTTTGAAAAAGCCGAATAATTCACGCCTGCTGTCATTTTATCTGATAAAGATGCCATTTTGATTCACCCTCCCCTTTTGATTACTTTGTTTTTTTGGCTGGCTTTTTAGCCGCTGTTTTTTTGGACGTTTTTTGGCCTTTGACCAAAACTGTCTTTTTAATGGGTTCCACAATCACTTGTCCACCCAATTTTTCAACAGCTGCAATCGCCGATTTTGTGGCACCGACCACGCGAATGGTAACTTTTTCTTTTAAGTTCCCATTACCCAGTAAGCGCACACCGTCTTTGACCTTTTTAATCAGGCCGGCTTCCATCAAAACAACTTCGTTGATTTCTTTTTCAGCTTTCAAAAGTTTCTTTTCAAAAGCCTTTTGTAAATCACCTAAATTGATTTCAGAAAGAGCAGGACGGAAAATGTTCACAAAACCGCGTTTTGGCAAACGGCGATAGACGGGCATTTGTCCGCCTTCAAAACCATTGACGGCAACACCTGTACGGGACTTCTGACCTTTAAAGCCACGTCCGCCTGTACGGCCTTTACCTGAACCGGCACCACGTGCCACACGCATTAAGGATTTACGAGCACCTTTATTATCTCTGATTTCATTTAATTTCATCTTACTTCTCCTTATTCAGCGTTTTCGACGACGGTCGCTTCACGGTTACCAACGATTTCGCCCACTTTTTTGCCACGACGAGCAGCCACATTACGTGGAGCATTTTCGTCTAACAAGGCTTTGAAAGTGGCACGCACCATGTTGTGTGGGTTATTGGACCCTGTGCATTTAGCCACAACGTCTTGAATTCCCAACACTTCAAACACAGCACGCATAGGACCACCGGCAATGATACCTGTACCGGCAGGAGCCGTTCTGAGTGTCACTTTACCAGCCCCGAAGTGGCCATAAATGTCGTGATGTAAAGTACGACCTTCCTTTAAAGGAACGCGTACAATCTTACGACGAGCCAATTCGGTAGCCTTTTTAATGGCATCAGGCACTTCCTTTGCTTTTGCGTGAGCAAAACCAATGCGACCTTTCTTATCCCCAACAACCACCAAGGCTGCAAAGGACATATTCCGTCCGCCTTTCACTGTTTTCGAAACACGATTCACATGCACAACACGGTCAATGAATTCATCTGCAGGCCGTTCTTCACGGTTAGCGCGTTCACGACGGGGTGCACGTTTCTTTTCAGGTTTGTCCTGAGCTTTTACTTCTTCGTTTTGAATGATTTCTTCTGTCATTTATTTTCTCCTTAAAAAGACAAACCAGCTTCACGAGCAGCTTCGGCCAAGGCTTTAATTCTTCCATGGAATTGGAAAGCCCCACGATCAAAAACTACTTCTTTGATTCCAGCTTTTAAAGCGCGTTCAGCAATTGTTTTGCCAAGTAACGTGGCGCCAGCAATGGATGAACCTTTTTCTTTAAAGCTTTTTTCCTTGGAAGAAGCAGCGGCCAAAGTGATTCCTTTTTTATCATCAATCAGTTGCGCCTCAATATGGCGTTCACTGCGATTGACAGATAAACGAATACGTCCATCGGCCTTTTGCTTGATAGAAAAACGAACCCGATTTTGACGACGTTCAAATGAACTTACTTTTTTCATTTTTTACCTTCCTTACTTCTTCTTACCTTCTTTACGCAAGATGTGTTCCCCTGCGTATTTGATTCCTTTACCTTTATAGGGTTCAGGCTTACGATAGGAACGGATTTCAGCAGCCACTTGACCCAATAATTGTTTATCACAGCTGGTGAGTGTCAACTTTGTCTGATCCGCACATTCGGCCTTAACACCTGCGGGCAACTGATAGTTTATATCATGAGAAAAGCCCAATGTCAAGACTAATTTTTGACCTTGAACTTGTGCACGATACCCTACCCCGATCAATTCCAATTTTGTGGTAAATCCTTGAGATACCCCTTTGACCATGTTGGCCAAATTGGCACGCATTGTTCCCCAAAAAGCTTCAGCTTCTTTGGTTTCATGGACAGGTTTCACAACCAAATGTCCCTCTTCCAAAGTGACTTGAATGCCAGCAGGAATATGGGTTTTTAATTCGCCCAATTTACCTTTAACAATGACGGAATCTTGCTTAACTTCAGCAGAAACGCCTTCTGGCAATTGTACTGGATGTTTTCCAATTTTTGACATTGTGCGCCTCCTTAGAATACTTTGCACAAAACTTCGCCACCCAAATTGGCTTGACGAGCTTCATGGTCAGACATAACGCCTGACGGGGTTGATAAAATATAGATTCCCAAACCATTATAGAATTTTGGTAAATCTTTCACTTTTGAATACACACGGCGACCGGGAGTTGACACGCGTTCAATCTCTTTAATCACGGGTGCATTTTCGTGGTATTTGAGTTCCACTTTGAATTCATCAATTCCTTTACGGACATTAACACGTTCAAAGCCACGAATATACCCTTCACGTTTCAATACTTCCAAAACGCTAGCGCGCAAGCTAGAAGCAGGAACTGTGACGGTTTCTTTTTTTGCCACACCGCCGTTACGCAAGCGGGTCAGCATATCACCTAATGGATCTGTCATAGACATTTTTTCTTCTCCTTACCAGCTGGATTTTTTCATGCCGGGGACTTGACCTTCACTGGACAAGCGACGCAATTCAATACGGCTGATTTCTAATTTTCTATACACCCCACGGGAACGTCCTGTTAATTTACAACGGTTATGAATCCGTGTTTTGGACGAATTGCGAGGCAATTTAGCAAGCTTGATAGATGCTTCAAAAACTTCTTCCGGAGAAGCGTTTTTATCAGCAATCGTGGCCTTTAATGCAGCCCGTTTGGCAGCATATTGAGCGACCATTTTTTCACGCTTTTTATTTCTGTTTACTTGACACAATTTTGCCATGGTTATTTTCCTTCCTTCATAAAGGGCATGCCAAAGCCAGCCAACAGCTCTTTCGCTTCTTTGTCTGTCTTAGCAGTTGTCCCGATAACAATATCCATACCACGAATAGCATCCACTGCATCATAGTTGATTTCCAAGAAGATGATTTGTTCTTTAATACCCATCGCATAGTTGCCATGACCATCAAAGCTCTTCCCAGAAATACCACGAAAATCGCGGATACGAGGCATAGCGATTGTGATTAAACGATCCAAGAATTCATACATCTTTTCACGGCGCAAAGTCACTTTGCATCCAATCGGCATCCCTGAACGCAGTTTAAAGGTAGCAATGGATTTTCTGGAATGTGTAATCACAGGTTTTTGACCTGAGATAGCTTCCATATCCTTCACAGCCCCTTCAATGGCTTTTTTGTCTTCAGTTGCTTCACCAATTCCCATATTCAACACAATCTTTGTGAGTTTGGGAACTTCCATTTTGTTTTTGTATCCGAACTTTTCAATCAAAGCAGGAACAATCACTTCTTCATATTGTTGTTGCAATCTTGTTTTCATGTTCCTTCTCCTTATTTATCCACCACTTCACCGGATTTTTTGGCAACACGGACTTTACGGCCGTCTTTGTCAATCTTAATCCCCAAACGTGTTGGTTTATTTGTTTTCGGATCCACATAAGCCACATTAGAAATCTGAATGGGCATTTCTTTGGAAATAATCCCACCGGCAGATTCTTGTGAGGGTTTTGTATGGCGTTTGACCATATTGATCCCTGATACGATAACTTTGTTTTCTTGGACTAAAACCTTGGTGACTTCGCCAGTCTTCCCTTTGTCTTTGCCAGTAATCACAATAACTTTATCGCCTTTTTTGATTTTCAGTTTCATTATAAAACCTCCGGAGCCAAGGACATGACTTTGATAAATCCTGCAGCACGCAATTCACGTGTCACCGGGCCAAAGATACGTGTTCCGATAGGCTCATTTTGTCCATCAACCAGCACAGCAGCATTGGAATCAAAACGAATACTGGAACCATCCTTACGTTTGATTTCTTTTTTCGTTCTGACGATCAAAGCATGTTG
>DFKU01000041.1 GCA_002373615.1 Alphaproteobacteria bacterium UBA3637
TTAAACGGAAAAGTCAAATCATTTTCATGGGTGGCCACATAGCGCGCAAAAGGCACCGTTAAATCATACCTGAGGCCCATTTTGGCTTCTTCAGGGCCATCTGCCTGCAAGCGTCCCAACACATACATTTCTTTGTTGGTATCAGCGCTTTTAGACAATAATACTTCCAACTTTTCCACAATCGGTGTTTCAATGGAGCAAAATCCATGACCTTCAAAAACAGCGCGCACTTTATCCAAAATCTGTTGTTCCAAAAGACGTTCTGAGGGTAAATATTCCGGAAATCCTGTCACGGTTGATGCTTTGATAATTGGGCTGGCCATAATTTTCTCCTTTGATAATGGGGCTATTATACCAAAAAAAAGGAAAAAGGGCAAGAAACTATTTCATATATCGCATTTTCCACAGGCGAAAAAGGCTCTTAAAGGATAACTGATATTTTTTAATAATGCCTTTTTCAAATAAAAATTGAAGTTGGGATAAAGTATAATGTGCAAGATCTTTATCTTTTGTTTTATAGACTTTATTCACCATCATTTTGACAGCCACATTCATGCGTTTTTGTGCCAAAGCTAAATCAGGTCTGTCTTTATAAAAATCATACACATATTTGATGCCTGTTAAATAAGAGTCCACTTTTTTTTGAGTAAAGGCGGATCTGGTAATACTGGATCCTTCTTCACGATAATAATAGCATGGGATTTTTGTGGTGGCATATGAGTCAATTTGCCCCATTAAGGTAGTCAGAAAAGGCCAATCTTCAAAATAAATGCCCGGGATAAAGCGGTGCATTTTTAAAATATCGGCGCGATAAAGTTTATTCCAGGCACTGGAGTGAATTTTTCTATTCTGAATAAAATCGGCCAGGGGATGATGATAAATCTGATAGTTATAAGAAATTGATTTTTTATTTTTCTTTTTTGCTTCAGAGGCAACCAAAGGCACATTTGAATCCGTGGCAATTTTTACCATGGTTTCTAAGGCATTTTGGGGAATAGCATCATCAGAATCCAAAAAGAAAATATAATCCCCGCTTGCCTTATCCAGTCCTGTATTCCTGGCCCCAGATAAACCTTGATTTTCCTGCGAAATAATTTTAAAGCGCTTATCCTTTTGGGCATAATGATTTAAAATACCCAAGCTGTTATCCGTTGAACCATCATTCACGCAAATGATTTCAAAATCTTGAAATGTTTGAGATAAAACCGAATCCAAGCATTCCGGTAAGTATTTTTCGGTGTTATAGACTGGAATAACAATTGAAACTTTAGACATAAAAAAACTCCTTTGTTATGATAACAATAACATCTTTTTCCGGATCATGCAATGAAATTATAAAGAAGTAACTCCTTTTTTACAAAGTTCAGCAAAAATTGGCCTATGTAACCCTAAACTTTCAATCAGTTCAGTCGGTGTTTTGTTGATGGACAGGTTGAGTTCTTTGCGTTCATTCCCCTTGATTGTTTTGATGACAGCACTGGGGAGTTCTGCCCGTCCAATGCAGGAGGACAGGAACACAAAACACGCATCATTATCGGCCAGATATTGCACTGCCAAGCGGCGGGCGTAGAGGTTCAAGGTTAAATCAGCCTTGCTGGCATCCTTGGTCCAAGGGCTTCCGCCCCCAATCGGGCAAGCTGTAGAATAAAAATCACAAGCGAGTTTCCGACCGGTCACACCACAATCGGCCACTGCCGAATGGGTTTGATACACGCCCGTCCCATTGACGATGATCTTGTCGGGGACTTCCCCCAAAGTGTCACAGATGAACTCTTCCAGGCTTTCGGGGGTTAACATTGGGACAGCCGCAATGGCTGTTTCAATGTGGCCATCGTCCCCCAAGGTAATCTGGGTTTTAATGTCAATCCCCAAGTTATCGCTTTGACGTGCTTTCATGTAAAGAGCATTGTTTAATTTTTTGGCCAGGAACAGTTCGCGGTTAATCAGTCCATCGCCCTGACAGGCAAAACCCACAAATACCCCTTGGTCGCCCCAGCCATTCTGCCGGACACCCTGACCAATATCAGATGATTGCACCCCGATCAAGTTCAGGATCTTGATTTGGTTAATGTCAATGGCGTGCTTCCCCCAAATCGTGGCATAGCGTTCATCATACCCGACTTCGCGCAAGGCTTGTCGGACATAATCCTTAATCCCTGTCATATCCACACGACCGGTTACTTCGCCGCCCAAGATGACGTTGTTATCCTTTACCATCACCTCAACGGCATATCTGACCTCAGGGTCTTGCTCAATCATTCTATCTAAAATATAACTTGAAATGTAATCGGCTGTTTTATCTGGGTGGCCAATCGACACCGCTTCTGCTGTTTTACGCATAACGCACTCTCCTATTTAGTCCGCTTTAGTGGGACAAGTCGGCTTAAATCCACATCACCCCATCACCCGATGAGGTTGGAATCATTTTGCCATACTTCTTTAGGAATGTCAAGAGGTATAAAAAAGTCGCCTTATGGGGCGACTTATTCTTTAGTGGTGAAGAATATCTTGTCGAAGGAGAGTTTAACTCCCCCAAAATCAACTTGACTTTTTATAAAAGTTACTCTGCCATATGTTTGTTACTGACCTGAATAAAGGAGGCAAAAATGGAAGAAGAAATTTTTGATAATAAAAAAATAACAGATATCTTTTATGATGATGATAAAATGGGTTACAATGGTGTTAGAGCTGCCCGCATTACCAGAAAGTTTAACCAGGATGGGACGCTTGCTTCTATAGAAATCCAAGATAACTCAACTAGAGAATCGTTGATTGAACAGTATCAAAAAGGGAAAGTTGTTGAAATAATAAAACGTCATGATGAAGTTTATGAACATTTTGATGCGAAGGGAAATCAGATTAAAGTTAGGGAATACTCTAGGGGTGATGGCTTTACCAAAAAAACAACACGCAATCCTAAAGGTGAAATAATAAAACAAGAAATTGATCATTATGATGATAAAAAAGTTACAATAAAACCAAAACGAAACGGGTTAAGAAGGCTGTTAGATACTTTCAAAGGCAAAAAAGATGGGACATCTTTTGAATATGAAGGAAGCGGTCGTGGAACGGTCGTGGATAAATTAGCTGAAATTGATTCAAAAAAAGAAATGGATAGGCAAAGAAAAAAGCGGGCTTTAGTAGCAGAATATCGGCATGAAAAGGTAGACCTTCTTGGAGGATGGGGGCATATGGTATTCCGTCATAAGGCTCCAAACCCAAAAGTACAAAAGGCTTTGGAAAAATATCTGAAAAAAGAAGGCAGATAGTTTTTAAATACCAACCTCGGATTCATCCGGGGTTATTTTTTTGCCTTGAGTTCGAGTCTCATACCACGCATACAAACAGCGTCAAAAAACTTAAAACGTAATAAAATCAAGCGCTTTTAAGATGTTGAGTTCGATTGTTTATAAAAATAGGTACTTTTTGTGTGAAGTCCAATGTAAATTGGCTGATGCACAATTTATCCCTCATTATATTCGGGAGCGCCTCCGGCGTCCTGTCTACGGGGCACAAAGCGCCCCTTGCCACCGAATCGGCTTAAATGCTTGAAAATAAACTGCACAAAATAAAAAGTGTCCAGTGGACAATTTTTATGCTTAGAAGCAATGAAACACAATGAATTCAAGTGGTAACGCAGAAATATAAAAACAAGATAAGAGTTTCTCATTCGATTAGGTTGTCCTCTGGCAGATATCCTCAGTCAAATAAGAAACAAAATCATCAAGTCCTTTTATGCGTTCTACAGCGGATTTTTTTATTCCTTAAAAAATGCTTCGATAATAAAAAAGCGGGATCGTTCTGTTGCTAGGTGACCCCAATCCCCACTGAAGCGTACAAATAGCCCCAGAATCAATCGTTACATCAGATACCTAAATTAGGCAGCCATTGCAACTGGTGCAAAATTATCATTTGCATTTATTTTTTTTAGCGCGATAACGGTGCTACCATGCCGAACAGCCAACGAAATCTTTACTATGCGTGTCAACGCTGTTTCGCCCCCTTTTTTTGGTGGAGGCGTCGGGTACTGCCCCCGAGTCCACTACACCTATTCCATTTGTCTTCTACTGTTATAGTCCTGCCAAAGCAAGACATTTTAATTATACCATATTTTCTTAAAAAGTCAAATAATCAAAAGAATAGTTTTCATAAAATTAAAATTCCCTCTTGCTTTTTATTCAAAAACGCTCTATGCTACTTAACGGAGTTTAATTTAATAAAGGAGTAATTATTATGAAAAAACAAATTTTAGCTTTAGTAATGGGGACAGCCCTTTTAAGCGGTTGTTCTTATTTGTGTGAAGAATGTCAAGATGGTACCTGTGCTGCAGAACCACAAAAGGTTGTGTTCACTTCTGCCCCAACTTTGTTCGCTTTTAATTCTGATCAATTAAATACCGCGGACAAAGATGCTTTGGATAAAGCTGTGAAACAAATCAAAGCCGAAAAACCATCCAAAGTTTTGGTGAAAGCCTATGCTGATTCAACAGGTCCTGCAGAATACAACTTGGCTTTATCACAAAGACGTGCCGATGCTGTGGCTGCTTACTTGGTCAAAGAAGGTGTTTGTAAGAAATCCATTACCGCTAAAGGGTATGGTTCAACAACAGCCTTTGATGCAAAAGAAACAGCAGCAGGACGTGCACAAAATCGTCGTGCCGTGATTGTTATCGACTAATCATAAAGCTCTCTGTTTTTCGGGTAAAGTTTCGACTTTGCCCGATTTTTTTATAAAAAAAGGATTGTATTTATCTTTTTTTTATTCTATACTTTTTGAAAAGGTAGATATAAGGGAGAATAAATATGTTCAAAAAAATATTTTTATTAAGTTGTTTGACTTTTTTTCCTTTTACAGGGCAAGCCGATTTTACTTCAGCTGAAGAGGCATTTAAAGATCACCGCTATTCCGTTGCGTTCAGGCAATTTTTGCCGGAAGCGGATAAAGGTGATTTTAGATCCCAATACTATGTCGGTTATTTATATTTGTACGGCTTAGGAGTCACGAAAAATGAAGAAAAAGCATTAGAATATCTTCGTGCTTCAGCGGACCAAGATTATGATACGGCTCAAGCTTTACTTGGTTTCTTATATGATGAAGGACGTTTGGTGCCTTTAGATAAGAAAAAAGCAATTTCGTATTATAAAAAAGCGGCAGATCGTGGGAATACATCGGCTCTGTTGAATTTAGGCTTAGCCTATTATAAAGGAGAAGGGGTCTCCAAAAATGATCAGATGGCTATCAGTATGCTGGAAAAAGTTCCTTTGGATCAGCAACCTTTGGCCGGACGCTATTTGGGGGAAATTTATTTGGCTAATCAAAATTTGCCAAACCGTTATCAAAAAGCTGTGAATGTTTATTCTTCCAGTGCAAAAAATGGGGATATAGGTTCTTTTTTTGCATTGGGACAAATTTATTCTAATGCTGATTTTGAAATGATGGATAAAAATAAAGCATTGAATTTTTATACCTATGCTGCTGCTGAAGGTTATGTCCCAGCCCAATATTTATTGGGAACAATGTACGTGAATGGAGATGGAACAGAACGTAATTTGTTTTTGGGGCATGCTTGGTTGGAATTGGCTGCAAATAATCGTTACGAGCCTGCGATTTCTGCTATATCGCAATTGGATGCAGATATGACACTTTCTGAAATTGAAAGTTCTAAGAAAGAATTTATGCGTTTGCAAAAAGAAGTGCTGGGTAAGATGGAATCGCCTTTTGTTGTGGAAGAACGTATTCTTGCCGAACAAGCCGCTATTACCCCTGTTGAAACACGTACCAGACGGCGCCGTCGTTAAGGAGAACAATATGGATACAGAACAAAAAAAATCTTTTTTAAACCCTTTTTTTGCATTCCACTTTATTACATTAGCGGGAATTGCTATTGCATGTTTTGTTTGGATGATTTCATCGGAGGTTCAGCCCGTTTCTTCTTTTTTATTCAGCTCTAACTTATATATTATTTCCTCTTTAATTGCTGTTGCTGTGCGTCTTCTTTTGTGGATTAGTATTGATAAGGGGACCTTGTTTGAAATTAAAAGTGTTTTAAAGCGTATCATTTTGGATGTCATTGTTATTAATGCTGTTATTTTGTCAACACTCAGTTCTATTTTTATCGTTGAAACGTTTTTCCTTTAATGTTATTTCAAAACATTTTTTAAAGGGGAAAGGACATTTACTTTTCCCTTTATTGTCAGTATTCCCTTTTTGACAGACTCAGGCAAATCGTAACTTCTGCTTTTTGCATAGTTGATATAGCGATTAAATAAAGATTCCTTTACTTTTATTTCACTGCTTTCAATTTTTCCATTCCATAAATCCGAAAGTTGATGTGCCCCAACAATAGGAATATGAATAACCCCTTCTATTTGCAAAGTTGATTGATGCTCTTGATCCATTCGAATAGTAAATTTCATTGTCTTGGCATCACTATAAAATGTATTTACGGTAATATCGCCAACAAATTCGTCTATTCCCATAACGGCCAAGGAAGTCAATAAACGATTTGAAAAATCCTTATAGGGAATGTACTCATTTAATTTTTCTGTTACTTTAAAACCATAAACATTTTTTAAGCCTTCCATAACTTGAATACGTGCATTTTTAAACTCTGCGTTCATGCCACTGTCATCTAACGACAAAGTCATTTTATCCGCTTGTATTGGCGTATTGATAAAGGGAAATTGGACTTGATAAAAAATCAATCCTTGATCACCCCAGCTGCGTTCTACTTTTTCGTATTTTATATCCGATTGAATTAATCCCAGTTTTTGATATTTTTTTAGTAGGTCGGAAGTATTTGAAAAATGGTTCAAAACAATTCCCAAGCCAATGATACTTAAAATAATGGTAATAAATAAAGTTTTATGGAACATCTTGACACCATTCCTGTTCACAAAATTGAATATTTGAAACTTGTATTTTATTATTATTCATACTTCCTTCTATTACAGCCCATCCCGGTTTCAAATTTGGATAATACAACAGCTGTACCTCGGTCGGTAAATCTGTAATGCCCGTACCATCTAATAACACTTTTTGAATGTGGACAACAGCGCGACCATCCACAGGGCTTTTAGATATTTTGGATAAAATTTGCAAATGATTCAAACTTTCTTTTTCTTCCTTGATTTTAAGGGGGGATAATTTGGGGATTTGCAACGAAGAATTGTGTGTGTAGGAAACTTTTGTTTTTTCTGCATCTGGTTTAACAGACAATAAAAAATCAGTTTTTTCTTCACGAATCTCACTGGGTAAAGTATTTTTTTGCGGGGGCTTTTTTTCTGGTAAAGGAACAATATATCTATCGCCAGTCACTGTGTCCACCTGCATTTGAAAAATAATTTCTGGATCTTTTTCTGAGGTGGCCCCAAACAAAGCCATGACATCTAATTTTGCACAATATTGATGCGCATATTTCAAGCCTTGATTGACAATTTTATCTTGAAAGGCTTGATTTTGAAAAACTTTAGGATCAGAAACAACCACCAATACGCGAAAATCAGGACACCCCAAAAAAGCACCATAAGACCTGTTTTCTTCTCTGTGCGCGCGTAATTGCCCAATATAGGTGATATTTGCTTCTTCATCTTTTCCCAATAAAAAGGACAGAGTTTGTACATTTTCCTCTGGTGAACTTCGCTCAATCAAGCGTCCTGTTGCGGGAAAATCAGCCGTCCAATACCCCTGGTTAAAAAAGCCCGTCAAAGTTTCTGTCAGTTCTTTTCTGGGGGAATAAAATTGAACACTTGTATATCCGTTAACCAAGCCATCTTGACAATTTTTGGGATCTACTTTAATAGTCCAATTAAATTTTGTCTTTGTTGTTAAATAATGGACTGAGCACGTTTTGCCCTCTGTCGAAATCACTGCTTCATCCAAAGCGGCCTCAGATTGATATGAAAAAAGCATGATACCAAAAAATAATATCAGTTTCATTGATCCCCCTGGGCGATTTGTGGAGGAAGGACAAAACAAGAACAGGCTTGACTTTTTAAAAATTGACAAGCGTTAAAAGCTAATTTTTTATCTGAAAATCCTGTTAGTTTTGCTTTAAACAAGTTTTCTTTTTTGTCTGCAATCGCATGAATTGAATTTTCCCCCAACAAAACCAAGGCATGCGTGGCCATTTTCTGGGCTTTCTCTTTATCATGAAAGGCCCCTACTTGAACGGCCCATCCTTCTTCAATAAAATTTGTATTTTGGGTTTGAATTTGAACAACAAAATTGCGTTCCTCTAAAATCTTCGCTGCTGATTTTGCTTGACCTATTTGACGCTTCATCCCCGCCGAAAATAAATCCAAGTTCACTTTTTGCAAAAAAGCGTGCCTGTGTAAAGGATCAAAGGCAGCATTCAGTTTTCCTGTTGCAACCGCTTCTTTTTGCAGCTCTGCTTTTTTAAATCCGCTATCTAAAAGGTTTGTCATCAATTTATCACGCTCTTTGGGTGTTTCTTCCCCCAAAATAACCCCAACCAAACGAACATTGTCTTTTTTTGCAGTTGAAATAATGTTGTATCCAACAGCAGAAACATATCCGGTCTTTAACCCCTCAGCTCCTTCATATTCATTTAAGACGCGGTTATGTGATTGATAAGTCCTTCCATCAAAATCAAAGGTGGTTGTTGCAAATAAAGGATAATATTGCGGAAAATGTTTAATAATCGCTAAAGTTAAAATAGCCATATCTTGAGCGGTTGTTTTTTGCCCTTCTTCATGCAGACCAGAAGCATTTTTGAAAACCGTATGATTCATATTCAAAATTCCTGCCGTTTGCGTCATTAAATTTGCAAAATCTTTTTCAGTCGGAGCCATACTTTCGGCCAAAACAACAGCAGCATCATTGGCAGAATGAACAATCAAAGATAAAATTGCATCTCTAACAGTAATTGTCTGACCCGTTTGTAAATTCAAATTTGTGCGTGGCTGACTGGCAGCATGTACAGAAACGGGGAGTTTATCCTCTAATTTTAACCAGCCTTTTTCCAAAGCACCAAAGGTTAAATAAAGCGTCATTACTTTTGTCAGAGAAGCAGGGGGGAGCTCTTCTGATGAATTTTCTTTTATCAACAAATATCCACTTTCGGCTTCAGCTACTAAAATTGATGAAGGTTGAGCCTCTACCTGATTCCCCCATAAAAAAAGACAAATAACCCCAAAAATAATCTTTTTCATACTTCCCTCTTGAAATTAAGTTTAAAATAAAAGAGGTAACATGTCAAGCATTTTTGGCTGCAAGGGCTCAGAAATACACCTCCTTTCAAAAATTTCAATGTATTTTAAAAAAATTCATTGACAATACATAAAAAGTAAGGTATAATAAAACTCATTGAGTGCGTAGCTCAGTCGGTAGAGCACCTGACTTTTAATCAGGTGGCCGAGGGTTCGAATCCCTCCGCGCTCACCATCTCAAAAGCCTTATTTTTCAGGCTTTTCATAAAAAGACTCCTGTTAAACGCAAGGGGTCTTTTAATTTTACAAAATCTAATAAAATCAATAACTTACAAAATCAGGATATACCCAAAATTCCCCCTGCATCACACCCCCATAAAAACTGTGATGCAAATTGTGATGCATTTTGGAAAAATTCTCAACTTTTTTCACCTAAATTTCATATTTGGCTTCGTAAAAATGTATTCTATATGATTGTGGAATCACCGCGCGTGGATGGTAAGCGTCGATACAAACGGATTTCATTACATACAAGCAACTATTATGAAGCAAAAGAAAGGATAAAACAGATGGGAATTGTATTTAATCAGGAAATCGCTCACCAAATGAGACTAAAATTGGCTTTAAACCCATTACCCTTTTCAAAAGAGTAAGTTAAAATTTAAATGACTTAGCAACTGGTTGTGAACAAAAAAATAACCTCATTCCAAGATGAAATGAGGTTATATAGGCATCAATCTTACGTTAGAATTTCCATTTAACTCCCGTTTTGGCATTGGTGCGCCATTCGCGGTCAATGTAGGAAATGAGGCTGCCATATAGTGATAAATCACGATACACATAATCAAATCCAGCCCGAATGACACCGCGGTTATCTGAACGATTTTCGTCACGAAGGGTAAAGGCACCATCCATCCCATTCATGCCCACACGCAATTTGTACGGGTCTGCAAATTCGTGATAAGCAACCACACCTGCTGTCAGTTTCAAAGTGCTATCTTTGTCTAACTCTTCCTCGCGGGTGGCATAAAGTCCGATACCGCCTTCCACAGAATAAGTATTTTGATTTTGGATATTCAAGGCAAACTCTTTATTGCCTTCAGAACCTTTTTGTTGATAGCCCAAGATATTAAATTCGGCAGAGGGCTCAAATTTCCACTTGCCCACAGTAATTGGGTATCTGGCTTCATTCATCAAACCAAATACACGTTTTTCAATGGTACCATCATAGGAAGTATTATCAAATCCTGTGCGGTCATAGGTGCCACGGGCATATCCGATTCTGGGAGATGTCATCAAATTAAAGCCATTTGTTTTATACCCTATTGGTAAAATCAACTGATAGGCAGTTTCTCGGCGATTGTCTTTATCGTGGGTGTTGTCAGAATGTAAATTTGTAAACGCTATACCCAAACCGATAGAGGTTTTTCCATCGCGTTTGTTATAAAGGCTATACCTAGCATTGGATCCAGTATCTCCACGAAAGGCCATCGGGCTCACAGAACCCGCTAGGGCAAATGTCCTTTCCTCATTATGGAATAACTTTTCGTTCATGTCAAAGTTGAGTTCTCGCATCATGGTCATATCTTCAAAATTAAAGCGGCTCAACATATCTTTACCCGTCAGTTTGTTTAGACTGTCGGTTAAAGCAGACATATTCCCAAAGCTCTTTAATTTGTTAAAGAAGGCTTCGTTGTTACCAAGGGCATAGTTTGTGGTCAAGAATTGTGCCAAACTGGCATTCTGGGTTGTTGTATCAAAGCCTTTCATTTGCATTATGACATCACTGCCATTATCCGCCAATTTAGCGTCAAATAGGGCTGACTGGGATTTCAGTTTTAAACCATCCGTATTACTCGCTTGAATCATATCAGTAATGCTATATGTCGTTTTAAAACCATCTGTAATGACATCATTGTTAATTTCCAAATCACCGGAAAGTGCTCCGTCAACAACGAATTGGGACGTTTTACTTGCCACAACGATTCCACCAAAATCATTTAAATTCAATGAAGCCTTGGGTGCTACATTAACATTTGGTATTGATGCTATTTTTGGTGTAGAAATCGCGGATGCGACAGAAAGTGGTGATGCATTCGTATTTGTTACCGTCAAAGTACCATTTTGGAACAACTTACCACCATTTAGGACAATTTTGTTTGAATGGTTAGATTCACCATCAATAGTGATTGTACCTTCATTTACCACACCACTGCCTTCACTGTAAATACCATAGGCATTTTCTGCTCCATTAATAGTAATTTCACCACTATTTGTAATTGTAGTTCCTGCTCCACCATAAATGCCAATTGCCATACCACCTTTGGCAGAATTTGCAGTATATGTTACATCATCGTCTGTACTTTCGGTTGTCATATCATCCGTATAATTTTCACGATCAATGATAATATTACCGGAATTGTGTACTATTGATGGACCATCTGCATACATACCAACTGCAGTTCCGTTACCAAGATTATGTATCTTAATATCTCCAGAATTTTCAAGCCACTGAGAACCATACATACCAACCGCTAACCCGTCACTTACATTAGCCAATTCAATAACAGAAGTTTTATTTTCATTATTTTTATTAAGAGCATTTGCATTTGCTGCATACATCCCATACATATTACCTTGACCAAAATTAATCATATTAATGAGTCCGGTCGCTTTTACCACGCCGGTACTATCTGGTTCTGTATTGGCATTTTCTATGAATCCGCCCTCGGTGGCTTTCATACCGTAGGCATTACCATTGCCACTATTTGCAATACGGATAATTCCCAGAGCTTCCGAGTTTGCGATTTTTGTACCACTGGTATACGAAGTAGCGTAAGCATTATTTGCTGATGCACCACTGATGCCATAAACATGACCATTACCACTGTTTGTGATATTAATAATACCTGTTGATTTTGCTATTGAGCTTGTTACTTCATTTGTATCAGTATAAGCATCTGCATTTACGATATAATTATCAAGACTTTCATTAGCACTATTTGTGATAGTTACCCCGTAAGCATTCCCATTTCCTTTGTTGACAACGTTCACATATCCTGTTGCTGTGCCATTGTAATTAGCCTTAGCATTGATAACATCCATATAATAAGCATCAGCATCTTTTTCTTGTTCGTCGTGTCTAGATACACTGATGCCATATACATCACCTGAACCACGTTGTTCAACATTTATTGCGGATGTTTGTGTAACTTCTGAAGTATAAGCATTTCTCAAATATTCACTCTTTGCCAATAATCCAATAACAGAATCTGTACTTTCCCTTACAACTTTAACATTTTCATTATTGTTAATCTCATAATAAGGCCCATCTTCATCAATAATTTTAACGCCAACAACACTCTTGCCTGTATCCGTGCTGGTTAAACTATCCAAAGTACCTTGTTTCCGATTTTGACACAATTCTCCTTCCCAACCATCAAGACAAACACAAGTATTATTTACCTGCGTTCCGCCATTTTGACAATTTAATGGTTCATCAGAACTGACAACCATAGAACCATTTTGGAACAATTGTCCTCCATTTAATTTAATTGCATTTTTCCCATTTACAATGTCATTGATAGTAATGGTACCTGTATTTGAAACGGTTGTATTTGTTCCATCTTCCACGTAAATACCATAAGCATTCTGCATTCCTGAAATTGTAATTATTCCTGAATTGTTGATTGTGCGTGGTGTCAAAGTACTACCCTTGACATAAATACCGACCGCATTCTTTCTATCTGTTGTGGGAAGTGCATAATACGTCATATCATCAGAGGTATCATCCGTTCCCATATTATCTGTATAAGTAGTATTATCAATTATAATTGTCCCGGAATTGTCCACATTTGTTGATCCTTCTGCATAAATACCAACAGCTAAGGCATCCGCTGTGTTTGCCAAATTTAAATTATGAATCTTAATATCACCCGAATTGATAACGTTTCCGTTTTTACTGTAAATCCCGACAGCCAAGCCATCAGCTATATTTGCCATTTCAATTGTTGATTCTGCATTTCCAGTTGTACTGGTAAGTCCATTAAAGCTGTTTTCGCTATCTATACCATTGTAAGATAAATGTTTTATATTGTTTTCAGATACATCGGAAAATAGTCCATAGGCATCTCCTTTTGCATAATTAACAATATTTATAAGACTTGTTGCTTGAGGTGCTTTTGATGTTTTGTTTATTTGTATCTTAGCCGTATCAATATATTTTCCATATATACCATAAACATTTCCATCTAGCACATTATTAATTCGAATTTTTCCTGTCGCTGTGCTATTATCCCAAGCTTGAGCGTTATATATATAATCCGTTGTGGATTCCGATTTAATTCCATAAACATCACTGGAATCTAAATTTTCAATATTTATAAAACCAGTGGAAGTAGAATAGTCTTCACTTGTCATAAAATCACGAACATGACCAGCACGTGCATTAAAAATACTTTTTGATCCAAATAAACCATAGAGGTTACCTGTACCGGCGTTTTTAATATTGATTACCGCATTGCTAGTAGACTGTTTTGTCGATTCTGCATTAAATAAAGAACTACTTGATTTGATGCCATAGATATCACCACTTCCTGTATTATCAATTATAATACTTGCATTTGCTGTTCCTATATCACCTTGTGCATTCATTGCATTTGTAATAGCTGAAATACCATAAACATTTTTATCACTTGTATTTAAAATATCGATTATTCCTGTGGCAGTATCCGCACTTTTAGCATCAACAGATGCGTTAACAACCTCGTTTTCTTCGTCTTCAGTGAAATCATAATATGCATTGGAATACATCCCATAAATATTTCCGGTAGCAGAACTGGTATCCGTTATTTTAATGGTGCCTGTGGCAGATTCTTCTTCAAGAGAAATATTATATATACTGTAGTTTGAATTTGTATTATCGCGCATACCATAGACATTACCGGATCCTCTTTGAGAAATTTCAATACTTCCTGTGCCATTTAATGCATTTAATACCGCATCATTTTTTACATCTAATCCGACAACTGAACTTGCTGAATTTACTACAGTTTTAATAGTACTGTTATTACCTGTTTCTTGAGTAGAAATTGTTTTCTTGACAATTTCCGAACCAATATCAGTATCTGTAATTGACTCACCTATACATTGTCCACCCGCTGATTTTGTATAACCGCGCACACAAACACATTGGTCTATGCTGGTTGAACCTGCTGGAGAAGTTGAATTTTCCGGACAGGATATACAAGCATTTCCACTGCTATATTGATTTGCAGGACAATTTGACCAAACACAAACCCCATTTATTTTTTTGTATCCGCTGTTACAATTACAAATTGTGGCGTTTCCTCCTTCTGAGGTCGAATTGGCAGGACAAGACTGACAATTATTCCCATCCCAATATTGATTTGTTGTACATGCAGGAACTATTGATGAATCAATACAGGTGTTTCCAGAACGCGTATAACCCTCTTTACATTTACAATGTTCTGAATCAACAGTATCACTTGCACTCAAAGGACAGCTATCACATAAATCACCGTCCCATGAATTAGGGCATTGACACTTGGAAACACTGATTGGGCTTCCTCCATTTTCACACGTTTTTGTAAAACAGAAAGGAGCAGAGGATCCTCCACCGGGAAATGTACTTCCTTGCACTTCTGTTCCATTACAAACACATTGGTACCAGGTGTCATCGCCATGTAGGCAGGTCCCAGAAATACTGTATCCCGCAACTGTATCACAAGTGGATTGAAAGCCAGAACAAGAATTTGGAGTATCACATTTTGTTCCATTCCAACCTTCTTCACATGTTGTACAAGTATACAGTGTCTGATCACCATATTTACAAGTTGTTTGTGATGAACAATTGCTGATAGGGCTTGTGCTTCCTGTACAAGCAGGATCTTTATTTTCGCAATTTTCACCCTTCCAGCCAATATTACAAGAACATTCGTGCTTTACTCCCGAACACTCATAAGGTGGTTCATCATCACAAACACCACCTATTGTCACCATTTGTCCATGGCCAGAACATACGGCAGGAGATACAGCGGCACCTCCACTTCCACCACCTCCGCCACCACCAGCAACTAAAGCAACTCCACCACCAATAACAGCAGCAGCACCAACACCAATGCCGACCATTGCGGCAGTGGATAAGCCCGTTGTTGTTGCAACTGTGGCTGTTGTTGTTCCTGCAGTTGTTGCTGTTGTAGCAGCTGTTGCTGACGTTGTTGTTGTCGCTGTTTGAGTTGAAGCACCAGCATAAGTAATTTTCCCAGAATTAACTGCTTGAGCCCACTTAACATAACCCTCATTAAATTTTTGTACAGTTTCTGATGGAATCTTATTAACGCATGGATGTGATGTGGTTGCTCCAACTTGCCTCAAAACAGCAAATGCAGAATAATCTTGTTGATAAATTGATTCACACAGGGCAGAATTTCCAGACTCATCGGATCCATTAACAGAATATCCCATAGACTTTAACTTCTGTAATGCAGATAAATTTCCTTTGTGGGCATGGTAATAAAATGCCTGCGTAGGTGTCATTCGATAAGCAGCTAGAGTCTGCGTTGTTAATCCTAAAGCAATTAATCCCAGACATATTTTTTTTAACATAAACCCTCCCACATATAATGATATCTAATACCATTGTACATAAATCAACCTT
>DFKU01000040.1 GCA_002373615.1 Alphaproteobacteria bacterium UBA3637
TCATGGCGGAATTATAGCCCGCTATCCCTGCGACACTCAAGACGCCCATCACCGCCAGGACACCCAGCATTTCCACCATACTGCGGCCACACTCACCCGTCATTACGAGCCCACCTTTTTTATATCCCGTCATTGCGAGCCCGATAGGGCGTGGCAATCTGCCAGAGATTGCTTCGTTGGCAAGGCCGCCTCGCAATGACAATGAAGGGGTAGAACGCCCATACTTCTCTGTCATCCTTGGGGCAGCGTCAGCTGAACCCGAGGATCCAGCGGTATGTAGAACCTTATTTCCTACCAGATTCTCGCTTACGCAAGAATGACAAATCGAATTAAAGTTCTTTTCTTTTTTTAATAAAATATTCATTTTAAACTCCCGTAAAAAATTTTTTTCGCCTTGATAAGAGGCGGTTGGAAGCTCGAAGCACTATCGTTTGGAATAGCGTTGCATATTTGGGAATACTCCCTTATTTTACAACCTTCCAACCGATATTTGAAATCAATTGGAAATCTATGTCTGTACACCAGACAAACCAAACGTTAAAGGACTTCGAATCCTCCGCACCGGCATCACCCGCTGTGCAAATGTATCATATAAAATCCGAAAAAATCTGTCAAGGAAAATTTGAAAACAAAAAATTCCCCTTTATCAGGGAATTTAAATGGCGGGATTGAGTGCGCAAATGAATAAGCGTCCTCAAGGACGGTTATCATGCGTAAACCAATGAAGCACAATGAACCAAACGGCAGTGCAGGTGAATTGATGCTGGAATTGGCGAGAACCCCTTGGGGTGAGAGCCCCTTAAATACAAAAAATCCCCCTATCAGGGAATTTAAATGGCGGGATTGAAGGGGCTCGAACCCTCGACCTTCTGCGTGACAGGCAGACGCTCTAAACCAGCTGAGCTACAACCCCATCGCCAATGGAGAGTATTTTAGCAGATTTAAAATTAAAAATCAAGTATTTTTTTGATAATTTTCCAAAAAAGCCTGTAATGTAGCCACATTATTCATTTTTTCTTGGGTAGATTCCGGCAAGATTCGGCGCACAAGTCCTGACAAAACTGCCCCCGGACCACACTCCACAAAGTGCGTAATTCCTTGTGCATTCATATACAAAACGCTTTCACGCCAACGGACAGGCGCCACTATCTGTTGCACCAATAATTGAGCAAAATTTTCTGTTTCAGCTTGGGCCGTCACATTTGCCACCACAGGAACACAGGGCGTTTGAAATTTAATTTGCCCCAAAACTTCTTGTATTTTTTCTTGAGCAGACTTCATCAGTGGCGAATGAAAAGCCCCTGCGACCGGCAATGGAATAACACGCTTTGCCACCATATTCTCCGCCTGCATTTTGGCGGTAGATAATGCCACCAGCGAGCCGCTTAAAACCCATTGCCCTGCTCCGTTATCATTGGCAACATAACAGCCTGAATCAGAGGCAATTTTTTGAACCACACCAGGTTCTAGCCCCAAAACAGCCATCATTCCACCTGCTTCTTTATCCCCGGCTTCTGCCATTGCCAACCCACGGATTTTTAAAATTTTTGCGGTCTGCGTAAGAGTCAAAGCCCCCGTTGCACAAAGGGCTGTATATTCCCCCAGTGAATGCCCCGCCACAAAAGAAACATTTTCTTTTAAAGAAAAGCCTTGTGCTTCCAAAGTGCGCATGACGGCCATAGAAACAGCCATAATTGCCGGTTGAGCATTTTGCGTTTGAGTTAATTCCTTTATATCTCCGTTCCACATTAAATCTGTTAAATTTTGGTGCAACGCTTCATCTACTTCCTGAAAAACGTCTTTTGCTGCAGGAAAAGCATCCGCCAAATCCCGTCCCATCCCAATAGATTGAGAACCTTGCCCCGGAAAAAGAAATGCCATCTGTTGCTTCATCATACCTTTATTTTAACAAAAAATTATTTTTTTCGCAAGATTAAAAAGAGTACTTGACATTCACCAAAGGATGGGCTAGCCTTTCGTCTAGAGTAGTGGAGACACGAAATGATAAACAACAAAACAACTTCAAATGAAAGGATCATGTTATGAAGAAATTATTATTAGCAAGTTTAGCCATTGTGGCTTTTGCAGGGGTCGCTCAAGCTGAATCAAAAGTTTGCGTTCGCCCATACGTTTCATTAAAGGGAACCTATTCCAAAATGGCCATAAATGGTAAAGCGAGTGCAAATGGCGATAAAGAAACCATTGCCAAAAAAGATTGGGTGGGCGGTGCTTCCGTCGCTGCCGGTTTAAAAATGTGCGCCTTCAGAACAGAATTGGAATTTAACCAATCTTTAAGCGCAAAAGATAACTATGATGGCCTTAGGACAAAGCAATCTTATCGTTCTTATATGCTGAATGGTTATTTTGATGTCCCAACAGGCACAAATTTTCATCCGTATGTCGGGGCCGGTATCGGCGTAGCACGCGTTAAAACACGTTTGTCGGAGGCTGAAGATGTAACAAAACATCGTTCCACCAATTTTGCATGGCAAGCGGGTGGCGGCTTGGGCTATAATTTGACCCGTAACTGGACCTTGGATGTGGGATATCGTTATGTGAATAACGGTCACAATAAATGGAAAGTTGAAGACGGTAAAGTCAAAACAAATACAGAAGAACATCAAATTACAGCCGGTGTCAGATATACATTCTGATATCGTTTGGCTTTTATCCCCCGTTTTTAGGCGGGGGTATTTTTTTATTCTGATTTTTTGTCTATTTTTTCTTTACAAAACTCCTTTTTTATGGTATAATGTTTTTTATGCATTTTAAAAAAGGAGAAAATTAATGCAAGATCAATCTTATTCTAATAATATTGTTTTGAACGTTTTACATGAAATTCAAGGAAGAGGTTTTTTAAAATCCGATGTTTTTTTGCAATATCGCCAAAAATTGAGTCACGCGTTTGCTTTGTTTTTAAATCAAACCCCCGTCGTTCCAGAAAAAGCGAAAACCTGTTTGGATGCTTTAAATGCAATCAGCCTGAACAACCAGGCTTTCTTCTCTCTTTATCAAGACACTGCGATGGATTTACATGATTGGGCCAGTGCAGGTGATGAACTCACACGGACACAAGCAGATATTCAGCTGTTGCGCTTTTTTGGATATGAAGCCCCCTCTTCTGTTAAATTAAAAAAACAGTTGTTAGAAAAAATTAAAAATATGCCCAGATTACACGAAAAACATTCTTTAGTGGCTGATGCTTTATACAACCTGTCTAACCACTATGAACAAAACCATCAATACGATGAAGATCCAAACAAAGAATGCCTCTTAAACTTGGGCAAAGTATTGAGCAATATCTCAAAACATACAAGAAAATTGTCTTCAGAGGAAAGGGTCAAATTTTCCTGCGTTGCAGACAAAATTCAATCTTATGCTCCTCAATTTTATGACGAAGCTTGGGAAAAAACTTTTGCAACAAAACCCATTCAAAAAGTATCCGTTCCGAAAATAAAAGAAGCTGTACAAGCTTGTACTCGTCAGGATTTTGGGAAATTCGGCCCATGTTTTTCAAAAAATTGGGACAGAGACTAATAAAATCACAAAAAACGCTTGACAAACATATAAAAAAAGCTAAAATATATCCCACATAAAAAAAGGAAAAAAATGACTGCTAAAATTATTGTCTTTGCAAATGAAAAAGGTGGAACAGGAAAATCAACCTTGGCCATGCATACGATTGTGGCTTTATTACGTTCGGGGAAAAAAGTGGCTTCTTTTGACCTAGACCCGGATCAACAAAGTTTAACTCACTATATCGAAAATAGAAAAACTTTTATCAATGAAAAAGGCGTTTCTTTGCCCATTCCGGAACATATTTGTTGGACAAAGGATGTTGCTAAAATTTATACTTTGCGTGGAAAAGTGGATAAATTAAAAGAAGAAGTGGATGCCATTGTAATTGATACACCGGGATCTCATACTTCGTTGGGAATGGAGGCCATGACATTGGCAGATGTTTTAATTACCCCAATGAATGATTCCTTGGTGGATTTGGATATTTTGGCTGTTGTAGATGGGGATACTTTAAAAATTCAAGGGCCCAGTCATTTTGCGCAAACTGTTTGGTCCACACGTCAACAACGTATGTTGGAACGTAAACCTTCTATCAATTGGTTGGTCGTGCGAAATCGTATGTTATTCAGCAAATCCAAAAACTCGCAAAATATGTCTATTTTGTTGAACGCCCTTTCCAGACGAATTCACTTTGAATTAGTAGGCGTTGTTTCGGAACGTGTCGTTTTCCGTGAACTGTTCTTAAAGGGGTTAACAATGTTGGATTTCAAAGAAAACGCCGTCAAAATGCAAAACACCATTTCTTCCAACAGTGCCCGTAAAGAATTAGGTGCCTTAGTGGAAAAGATTTGGGGAACCCCCTTGATTTTGGATGCAGAAAATGCTACTAAATAATTAGTAGCGATTCTGATTCAAAGGGGGGAATAATGAATATCTTTGCTGTCCCAACAAAGCCATATCTTGATCAAAAATTTGGAACTTCAGGCCTGAGAAAGAAGACTGCTGATTTTCAACAGGAAAATTACCTGGAAAATGCGGTTCAATCCATTTTTGATTGTTTAACAGGTTTTGAAGGGAAAACCCTGATTATCGGCAGTGATGGCAGATATTATAGTGCTCATGCCGTACAAGTCATCATCAAAATGGCAATTGCCAACCAATTTGGGCATATTATTATTGGGCAAGAGGGCATTTTATCCACCCCGGCTGTCAGCCATTTGATTCAAAAAAGACAAGCCTTTGGCGCTTTAATTTTAACCGCCAGTCATAATCCTGCCGGCAAAGAGGGAGATTTTGGTATTAAATATAACATTTCAACGGGCGCCCCTGCGCCAGCAAATTTAGGCGATGCCTTTTCAGACAGATGTTCAAAAATTGATCGCCTTTGGATGATTCAATCGCCCGATGTGGATTTATCCTATCAACATGAAGAAACATTGGGGTCCACTTTAATAGAAGTCATTGATCCCGTTTCTGATTATGCCCAGTACATGCAAGAAATTTTTGATTTTGAAGCCATTAAAACATTATTTAAAAATGGTTTTAAGATGACATTTAATGCTATGAACGCTGTGACAGGCCCTTATGCAAAATATATTTTTGAAGAACTTTTGGGGGCGGAATCTGGAACTGTTATCAATGGTACTCCCCTGCCCGATTTTGGGGGATTACATCCTGAACCCAATTTGGTTTATGCCAAAGATTTAGTGGATTTAGCTTATTCAGAAAATGCCCCTGATTTGTGCGCTGCTTCGGATGGCGATGGGGACAGATACATGATATTGGGCAAATCCTTTTTTGTGACCCCTGCTGATTCTTTGGCTGTTTTAGCCGAATACATAGAGAAAATCCCCTTTTATAAAGGAAAATTTTATGGGGCCGCCAGATCTATGCCAACAGCAGATGCATTGGATGCAGTCTGTCATAAATTGAAAAAAGAATGCTATCAAACACCAACGGGATGGAAATTTTTTGGTTCCCTTTTAGAAGACAAAAAGATATCCCTGTGCGGTGAAGAAAGTTTTGGGGCTGGATCTTTTCACGTAATGGAAAAAGATGGGCTTTGGGCCATCTTGTTTTGGTTAAATATTTTAGCAATTACCCAAAAAACGCCCCAAAAAATTGTCACAGAACTGTGGAAAAAATATGGTCGTGTTTATGCCAAAACCTACAGCTATCATACAAATGACACAGAGGCCGTGACACATTTATTGGATTCTTTGTCCTCCAGAATTCCTGGTTTAATTGACCTTTCTTTTGATGATTACAGCGTTCTTAAGGCTTCCATTTTTAATTATACTGACCCTGTATCGAATGAACAAACAACCAATCAAGGTATCATTATTGATTTATCCAAAGGAGCTCGAATATTTGTACGTGCTTCAGGAACCAGTTCTTCGGGTGCAACATTGAAAGTGTATTTATCCCAAAAAAGTACTGATATTCAATCAGATCCGAAAGATTTGCTTCAGCCGTTGGAAAAAACGGCCCAAGATCTTTTACAAATTCAAAAATACTTGGGCGATAAAGTTGAAATAACAGAAACCTAACGTCTTCTTAAAAAGGAAGGTAAATCCATCGATTCTTCCAACCCCGTCAATTCTGGGGTGGTTTCTTTTTTCACAGGACTTTTGGGCTTAGGGGCACTTTTTATACCGCGCCCAATCAATCCGGGTAAAAGATCGATTAAATTCGTTCTGGAGGCTTTCACATTTGCGGAATCCTTTTGCCCCCCTAAATTCACTTCTGGTTTTTCTTTTATCTCTTCCCTGACAGGAGTTGTTTTTCCCATTTCAGGAGGTGTTTCCGAAAACAGTGAGGTCGGAATATTGACCCCGGTTTCCGAAATTTCAACCTCTAATTCGGTGGGAGACGATACTTCTGCCCGTTTCGGTGTTGGAATAAAACCAAAGTCGGTATTTGGAATCAAGCTGGGTTCTTCTGATTCTGGATTCCCTTCTTGCCCTTCGGTATGTGTCACACGAATTTCTGTTGTTTTTAAGGTGAGGCCTTCAACAACCGGTTCTGGTTTTGGCTGAGGTGCCGGTGGCGCTTGAATTGACTTTACAGGTTCCCCTAATCCTGTTGCTACAATGGATACTTGAACAGATCCTTCCAAACCTTCATTGACAGTAGAACCAAATTTTACATTTGCATTTTCATCCACCTGAGAAACAATTTTTTGCATAATGATATCCACTTCTTCCAAGGTCAAATCCAAACCGCCGGAAATGTTAATCAAAACACTTTTTGCCCCCTGGATAGAAGCATCATCTAACAGCGGATTCGTCAAAGCTTGGTCAGCAGCAAGTTCTGCCCGATTTTCACCGCTGGCTTTTCCCGTACCCATCATGGCGCGCCCCATAGTTGTTAAAACGGTCCGGACATCCGCAAAATCCAAATTCACCATCCCCGGATTCATCACCAAATCTGTGATACTCCGCACCCCTTGACACAGCACATCATCAGATATTTTAAAAGCCCCCGCAAATGTCATGTTCGGTTTAGCAATACGGAATAAATTCTGATTCGGAACAATAATCAGGGTATCCACATATTGCTGAAGTTCTGCAATCCCTTTCTTGGCCACCTGCATCCGATGAGGACCTTCAAAATTAAAGGGTGTGGACACAACCCCCACGGTTAAAATCCCCTTTTCTTTAGCCAGTTTTGCAATGACAGGAATCGCCCCCGTTCCTGTACCACCACCCATTCCTGCCGTTAAAAAAAGCAAATGCAAGCCATCAATGGCTTCTTTAATTTTTTCAGCAGATTCTTCGGCCGATTGGCGTCCGATTTCAGGGTTAGAACCTGCCCCCAATCCTTGAGTCGTCTTTTCCCCCAGTTGAATTCGGTCAGCCACCAATGACTTAGAAAGAGCTTGAGCGTCCGTGTTGGCCACGAAAAAAGCACAACCTGTTAAATTACTGGCCACCATGTTATTGACCGCATTTCCCCCAGCGCCCCCAACACCAATAACGCCCAGATTCGGGGTCAACAAAACTTTTGGGGGTGGCGTTGCCAATCCAATAGAGAGTTCACTTTCTTTTATCACGACAGAATCTGTTTTATCCATTCTATTCCCTTTCTTATGCGGCTTTGTTTTGTACCAGCCGATTGAAAATTTTCAAAATTTTTATCCTGCAATCGCATCAAAACGTAAGCCAATAATCCTATACATACATTAAATGTACACGAATCGAACGCAGTTGGCAAGTTTTTTATTTGTTTTGTTTTACCAAGCCTGGTAATTCCCCCCAAAAGCGAGGCCACTTTTTCTTTAAGTCCCGCCAATCCTGAGGCACATCCAGTCAACACAAAACGTTTAGCAACCGTTGAAAATGTTGGATTTTGATCCAAATCAATTTGCAGTTTTTCCAGGGTTTCTTCTAACCTGGGGACAATCACAGAAATCAAGTCAGAACGACGCACCTGCATATTAGCCCCTTCTTCATCCCCTAAAATAGGGACTATCACGCTTTCCAGTTCATCCCGCGGTGATAAAAAAGCAGCCCCATTCAAAACTTTTAAGCGTTCTGCATTTTTTAAATCTGTATTCAATCCTTGAGCAATATCTCGGGTCATTTGATTCCCCCCCATCTGAACAACGCCCAATTGCATCAATCCTCCACCAACAAAAACCGCATATGAAGTTGTCCCTGCCCCAAAATCAAGGACGGTAGCCCCAATATCTTTTTCTTCTTCAGAAAGAACCGCCAAAGCTGAAGCATAGGGGGTTGCCACCTTCATAGACACGGATACATGACACCGATCTAAAACGGTCAATAAATTCATTGTTTGGGTTTGGGGCATTGCCACCACATGCACATGTGCCCCCAAGGTATTTGCATAAATACCTCTGGGATCCGTGTGACCTTGTTCTTTATCCAAAACATAGCCTAAAGGAAATGCATGTAAGACCTCTTCCCCTGCCGGTACATGGGTCGCAACAATTTCATCCACCAATCGTTTGACGTCTGCACCCGAGACAGGTTTCCCTGCCGAAATGGCCGTTTCATGATATAAATGAAGGGAGTGTAATTCTGAAGAAGAAATATTCACAACAACCGATTCAATTGGATGATCTGCTTGCTTTTCTGCTTGATGCAAAGCTTCCCCGATGCAAGTCGTGGCCGCCCCCAAATCCCAAATTGTCCCCGCTTGAATCCCTTGAGCAGGGACACAAGAAGCCCCCACCACCTCGACATATTTATCATCTGTTAAGCGGACAACCAAGCAAGCAATTTTACTGCTCCCTATGTCCAATAAATTGAGATATTTTTTCTTTTTAAAGGCCTTACTCATTTTTTATTTTCCTTTTTCTTAAAGGATGTTTTTTTGGGATGTAAAATAATCCTATCTGACAGGCGAACATCAATCGCATCCACATTTTTTTTCAATAAATTTTCTTTTTCATTTTGATGCACCAAACGTTTCAAAGCCTTGTCAAAACCTGTTTCGGGCAACATAATTTTTATTCCCCCTTCAGGGTCCATCAGGTGCAAATTCCAGCGACGTTTTTCAATACGTACGGCCGATTTTACATCAGAATTGATGGAAGGCACCTGTTCCAAAGCCGCCAACAATGAAAGCGTATTTTCCGGGGCATCCGATCCCACCACCAAAATCAAATCCGCCGGTAACAACTTATCATCTTTAATAGGATGCCCCAGCTCATCTAAAGGTTGATAGTTTTGATTATTTTGCCACAGGGCAATAGGTGTTTTTTCTGTGATACGAATCACCAACTTGTCCGGCAAATGGCGCTCCACAATGGCTTCTTTAATCCAAGGAAGAGTCAATAATTTTTGCCTGGCATCAACCAAAGAAATTGTATCCATTTTTTGATTTTGTGTTATGTTTAAGGCGTTCATAATTGTTTTAACATCTGTCCGTTTATGGCCTTCCACGACAACCTGATTTAGGCGCCAATGAGCCTGTTCAGCCATAACAGTCCACATTTTTTGACAAGCTGCAACACCTGCTTGTCCAACAGGGGATAAATAAAGACCTATCAGCCCTGACACAATTACAGCGCCTATCAAACTCTTTAATTTCCAAGCGCTCTTCCCCTTTTTCTTCATTTTAAACTCTAATCGCATCGGGCCCCCTGAATCAATTTTTCAATTAAATCTTCATAGGACAAATTTTTAAGGCGCGCCATATCAGGCACCAAAGAAGTCGGTGTCATCCCGGGATTAGTATTGATTTCCAAAAAGACAATCCTGTTTTTATCAAGACGAAAATCACTGCGCGTCACACCTCTGGCGCCCAAGACATTATGCATTTTTTCGGCATATTTATAAAGTTTTTTTTCTGTTGACTTTGAAACGGGCGCAGGCAATAAATGTTTGACCGCCCCTGCCTGATACTTATTTTGAAAATCATACCAACCTTTGTTGGGGACCAATTCCACAACGCCTAACGCTTTCCCATCCAAAACAGCCACAGAAAGTTCACGCCCCGGGATATATTCTTCCACCAACAATTTTTTATTTTTTGGCCATTTGACCTTTCTGCAATCAGCTTCCTTTAAGACAAGAGATACACCGATAGAGGATCCTTCATCATTAGGCTTTACCACCAAGGGTAATTTCATTTTTTGAAATTCTTCTTTTGTTTTAAGCCCCCCTTTTGCGACAGGAACCTTCACTTGCATCGCCATTTTGCGTGTCATTTCCTTGTCCATACCGATACTGGACGCCATCACGCCCGAATGGGTATAGGGAATTTTCATCCAGTTTAAAAGCCCTTGGATACAACCGTCTTCGCCCCCCCTTCCGTGCAAGGCATTAAAAACAATATCAGGTTTAAAACGTTTTAAATCAGCAACGAGTTTGGATAAATCTGCATCAACAATAATGGCTTTTGTTGGGTAGCCCAAATTTTTTAACGCCCTCACCACCCCTTTACCGGAAAGCAAAGAAATCTCACGTTCAGAGGAAATGCCCCCCATTAAAACAGCCACCTTTAACGTCTTCCCAGACATTGAACCTCCCATTCTAATTTCACCCCTTCTCTTTCAGCAACAATGGCGCGCACTTCTTCCACAAAATCTTCCAGCTCTGTGGCCGTTGCCCCATTGTTCACCAAAAAGTTGGCGTGCTTGGCTGACATTTCAGCCTTTCCTTTCTTATACCCCTTTAATCCGGATTTTTCAAGTAAAAAACCAGCTGAAGTGTTGGGTGGATTTTTGAAAGTGGATCCTGCGGTGCGTACTCCTTGGGGTTGTGTGGCAACGCGTTTCGTGTGATATTCATTCATCAAAAACCTTATTTTATCTGTATCTTCCTGCCCTTTTGCCCGCAAAACTGCCCCCCAAAAAATCCCCTTTTTTGCCCACGGGGAAGAACGATATCCCCAATCAGAAAAATCAGAGATTATTTTTTTATTCCCCTGAAAATCAATAAAAGAAATTTCTTGTAAAAGGTCAGAGAGCTTTCCACCAAACGCACCAGCATTAGAGGCAAGTCCACCGCCCAAAGTCCCCGGAATTCCTTCCATAAATTCAAAGCCCGTAAGACCTGCGTTGGCAGCCTTACCTGCAATATCCATTAATTTTGTCCCTGCCCCAGCGATGATTTTATCCCCTTCAATCGTTATGTTTTGAAGGGATTTTCCCAACTTTAAAACAACACCTGCAATACCACCATCACGAATCAGGACATTACTCCCAGCCCCCAAAATCGTTATAGGACATTGAGAATTTTTCAAAAAAGAAATGAGGTCTGCTTCACTTTCAACTTCAGCAAAAAAGTCGGCTTTCCCCCCCACACCCAACCAAGTATGCTTTGATAAATCATAATCGGGGATCAGGTGCAAGGTCATTTTTGAAGTGCCTCCAATAACTCAGGAATATGCCCCGAAAGCGAACCGGCATTTAAGCAGACAACTGTATCCCCTGATTTTGTAAAACGTGCCACATCAAAGGCAAAATCTTTTTCGGTTGTTTTATAAATATTGGGATAAGAGGGCTTCATTTCGGATACGAATTTATCAGCACTCACGCCCTCAATTGGGGCGTCGCCTGCCGAATAAACATCTGTTACAAACAAAGCATCCACTCCTTCAAAAGCTGTTTTAAAATCGGCCCATAAATCTTGGAAACGCGTATAACGATGGGGTTGAAACACAGCCACCAAACGCCCAGAAATTTGTTCCTTTAAAGCAGACAAGGTGGCTTTAATTTCTGTGGGATGGTGCGCATAATCATCATAAACGACCACGCCTTTTTCAGTCCCGCGCAGGGTCAAACGTCTTTGAATTCCCATAAAATCTGCCAAAGAATTTTTAATAATCTCTGTATCTATTTTCAAAAAAACACCCACCGCAAAAGCCGCCAGCGCATTTAAAATGTTATGTTTTCCCATCAAAGAAATTTTGACATCAGCTACTTTCTGAAAAGCATCGCCTTCACGTACATAGACATCAAAAACAGAGCCCCCTTGTGCCACACGGATATTGTCCGCATGAATATCTGCTGTTTTTAAAAAACCATAGGTAAGGACACATCTATTTTTAATTTCAGGTAAAATTTCGCGCACAACAGGGTGATCCACACACACCACACACGCGCCATAAAATGCCGTTTGATTCAAAAATGTTTGATAGGCCATTTTTTCACGATCAAAGGTTTTATAATAATCCAAGTGTTCTGGTTCAATATTTGTCACAACAGAAATGGTACTGGGCAGTTTCAAAAATGATCCGTCAGATTCGTCCGCTTCTGCCACAATCCAGTCGCCTGAACCCGCCCCTGCATTAGACCCTTTGGCATTTAAAATCCCCCCGATAATAAAACTGGGATCCATTTTGGCTGAAACCAGCATATGGGCAATTAAGGAAGAAGTGGTTGTCTTCCCATGCGAACCCGAAATGCTGATGCTTTTTTTAAAGCGCATGAGTTCCGCCAACATTTCCGACCGATGTGCCACAGGAATCCCCTGCCTTTGGGCCGCCTGTAATTCCACATTGTCCGGATGAATAGCGGATGAAATCACAACAGCTTCCACATCTTTTAAATGGCTTTCATCATGCCCGATAAAGACAGGAATATCCTTTGCTTGCAGGCGACGCGTATTCGCATTTTCCACATTATTGGAACCTTGCACCTCTACCCCAAAAACGGGGAGCATTTCGGCAATAGCACTCATCCCAATGCCACCGATTCCTATAAAGTGAATTCTTTTTAAGGGGAAATTCATTTTTTAAGTTCCTGTTCAATTAAACGTACCACTTGAGCCGCCACATCAGGATGGCCCATTGAAGCAGCAATTTTGGCAGCCCCAATCAATTCATCCGGATTCATAATCAATTCCGTCAGGCGTTTAGTAAACCCGTCCACATCAAAGTCTTTTTCTTGAATCAACCAACCGGCCCCGGCTTCCGCAAACTGACGTGCATTTTCAAATTGATGGTTATCTGCTGAGGTGGGCAGAGGTACATAAATTCCAGGACGTCCGATGACTGCCAATTCGGCCAAAGTGGAAGAACCTGCCCGCCCAATCACGAGGTTTGATTTTTCAATCAGCTCGGGCATATTGTCAAAAAAGGATTGAACCGTGGTCGCATAAAAACCTGCATCTTGATACATTTTTTGCAAATCATCCACATCTTCGGGGCGAGCTTGCTGAGTGATTTTCATGTTCGCCCGAATTTCATTGGGCAATTGTAATAAGGATTTGGGTAATTCATGACTTAAAAAACGTGCCCCTTGACTACCCCCGAAAACCAACAAATGAAAGACTGAATCCATAGGATACGGACTGTTCGCTTTTTCCTGAATGGCAGGGCGCACCGGTTGTCCCACCAAGAAAGTGGAAATTCCCGTTGGTACGCGTTTGGTTTCGGCAAAGGCAGTTGCCACAAATTTGACCCGTGGTGCCAATAATCGATTCGCCCGCCCCAACACTGCATTTTGTTCATGCACAGCGGTTGGAATACGCAAAAATTGCGCTGCCAATACTGCAGGCAAAGAAGCATACCCCCCCACGCCAATCACTAAATCCGGCTTTTGTTTCATCATGAAAAAAGCGGATTGATACATCCCCAACAACAATTTGAAGGCAGACTTCATTTTGCCCACAAAACTTTGTCCCGTGACGGAAGCCGCTGAAATAATATGAGTGGGAATTTCGGTGAGCTTCCTGTATTCTGCCCCACGCTTATCTGTGATAAACAAAACTTCATATCCTACATCTTTCAGCCCTTTGGCAATGGATTCTGCCGGGAAAATATGTCCCCCCGTTCCCCCTGTTGTAATAACAATTTTTTTCATTCTAAACCTCGACTAAATGTATGTCCGTGTGTCAGACTTAAAATTAAACCAAAGGCGAACGCCACCGACACCAATGACGATCCGCCATACGAAATAAAAGGCAAAGTCATCCCCTTTGTGGGAATTAAATTTAAAGTAGATGAGATATTGACCAATGATTGAAAGGTAATTTGCGCCAATAATCCCCCTGTTGCAATTTGGGAAAAGAGATTATTTTCAGAGCGAATCAACTTTGTCACACGCCATACCAAAAAGGCAAAAATCAAAATCACAAAAGCCGTAATTAAAAAGCCAAACTCTTCCGCCGATACAGCCATAATAAAATCTGTGTGCGCATCGGGAAGTTCATATTTGACCACGCCTTCCCCCGGGCCTTTCCCGAACCAACCGGCACTTTTAAGGGTTGCCATAGATTTTTCCACTTGATAGGGCAATCCTTCCTCATGATTAAAGAAATTTAAAATACGAGTACGAACGTGCTCTAAAAATAAAAATGCCATGCCGACAGCGCCAGCCCCTGCTGCCACCAAAAAGCCCACCACCCATTTTGGAATGCCTGATAAGAAAAGTTCCACTGCAAAAATCACCCCAATGGTGAGCAGCATGCCAAAATCAGGTTGACACCATAATAAAAAGCAAATGAGGCCTGCTAAAATAAACGCAATCAAGCGCCCATAGGTATGTTGAATCAAACGCCCCTTGGCCAAGAGCCAACCGCACACCACAGCAAAGGCGGGCTTCACAAACTCAGACGGTTGAATACTGATACCGAACAGGGAAATCCAACGCCGCGCGCCTTTTACTTGGGGCCCCACAAAGACCAAAAGCATGCCAATAATTCCAACGATTAAAACTACATAACACAACCTGCGTGCCCATTGAATAGGAAGCAGAGCTACCCCCAATAAAGTGACAATCGCAATAGGGACAAAAACCAAATGTTTAATAATAAAATAGGTCCAAGTAAAGTGATTGCGCAAAGCCACTGCAGGACTGGCCGCCAAAGTCAAAAACACGCCACAGAACAATAACAAAAAAGCGGCATACATCACATCCCTGTCCAGACTCCGACTTTGTTCAATGATCAGCTTTTTCAAATTATTCCATAGGCGTTTCATTTTTACCTCAATTTTAAAGTAGCTACAGCGGCCAATGCCAGCAAAATGGACATAATCCAAAAGCGCACCACAACGGTTGTTTCACTCCATCCCAATTTTTCAAAATGGTGATGAATGGGCGCCATCAAAAAGACGCGTTTTTTTCTGAGTTTATAGGATCCCACTTGAATCATTACAGACAGAGCTTCCACCACAAAAATGAGCCCTGAAATCGCGAGCAGAATTTCATGCTTTGTGGCCACCGCAATGGCGCCTAAAAATCCCCCTAAAGCCAAAGAGCCTGTATCCCCCATAAAAACTTGTGCCGGATGCGCATTATACCATAAAAAACCCAAGGTGGCACCGACCAGTGCGCCCCCCATCACGGTCATTTCACCGGCGTCCTTGATATAGTGAATTTGCAAGTAGCTGGCATAATCCACACGTCCCACCAGGTAAGCAATCACCATAAACACCAAGGTGGACATAATGACAGGCAGACTGACCAATCCATCCAAACCGTCTGTCAAATTGACTGCGTTGGATGCCCCTACAATCACAATCAATACAAAGGGGATATAGAAAAAGCTCATATCAATAAAGAAATTTTTGAAAAAGGGAACGGTCAAAATCGTGCCCATGGTTCCCGTCAGATAGATCAAAGCCAGACACACCACCCCTGCAATTGTAAATTGCCAAAACAGTTTTTGACGGGCGGAAATCCCATCGCTGGAATGCTTGGTAAGCTTGGTGTAATCATCCACAAATCCAGTAAGTCCCATGCCCAAAAAGGCAAACAAAAGCACCCATATATAGGGATTCATCAAATTTGCCCATAAAAGGGTCGCGATTGTCCCCGTGATTAAAATCATCAAGCCCCCCAAAGTGGGTGTCCCCCTTTTGGCCAAATGCGTTTCTGGACCACAGGTACGAATAGGCTGCGCCGCTTGTTTTGACTTCAACCATTGAATCAAGCGAGGCATAAAAATCAGCGTCAAGACAAAGGCCGTCAACAAAGCCGCCCCCGTTCGGAAAGTCAGATAACGAAATAGATTGAGTGCCCCAAAACTTTCTTTAAAAAACGATAACCAATAAAGCATTTACTTTGCCCCTTTCAATAATTCAACCAAACGCCATAGACCTGTTCCATGGGATGATTTCACCAAAACAACATCCCCCGTTTGCAGAATATTTGTTATGATTTCCATCAATTCTTCCGGTGTCTTTGCCCACCCTTGTTGGATTTCTTTGGGAAGTGTTTCCAGCATTTTTTGCATGAAAATTCCTGTAGCAAAAACCCCTTGAATATTATTGTGTGCTAAAACAGCGCTCAAGTCAAGATGATTTTTTAAAGATTCCTCCCCTAATTCCAACATATCTCCCAAAACAGCAATTTTTCGGCCTTGATACAGACCCAACATATTAATGGCGGCCGTCATTGAGCCCGGGTTCGCATTATAGGCGTCATCAATTAAAGTTATTTTTTTCCCATTGATAATGATTTCTTGCGCTTGACCACGTCCCGCCATAGGTGTCAAATTTTCCAACGTTTGAATGGCCAAAGGAACACTGGCACCAACCGAATCAATGACACCCAATACCCCCATGGCATCCAAAGCATAATGTTCGCCGATAAAGTGCATGGAAAAGTCACCCCTTTCCCCCATCATATCGGCTTTCACAAATTGCTTTTTATCATGGATAGAAACATTTTTTAATTGGTAATCTGCTTTATCAGATTTACCAAATTTAATGATTTTATGAATGTTTTCTGAGACAGCAAAATCTGCCAAAATTTGTGCTCCCAACGTATCTGCATTTAAAACAGCAACCCCGTTTTTATTTTGAAAATCAAAGATATGTGCTTTTTCGGCAGCAGTGACTTCAGGTGTTTTGAAAAATTCTTGGTGTGCCGGTTGAACATTCGTGATAATGCTGACATCAGGGCGCACCAAATCCGACAGCTCATGCATTTCACCCACGTGACTGATGCCCATTTCAATCACAGCATATTCGGAATTTGCCGGCATATTGGCCAAAGTATAAGGCACCCCCAAATTACTGTTTAAATTCGCCCGTGTAATATAGGTTTTGCCCTGGGCAGACAAACAAGCCCCCAACATTTCTTTCACGGTGGTTTTTCCGGAACTGCCCGTTACCCCTATCACTTGAGCGGTCGTACGCATGCGGGCAAAACGGGCCAGTGCCAGCAAGGCTTCTTGAGTATCCAAGACAACAATTTGCTTTTCTATCGGGATATCCGCCAAGGGATGATTGACGACACAAGCCGCCGCCCCGGCTTCCACAGCCGCTTTCACAAATTCGTGACCATCCCGTGCGCCCCCCGTCAAAGCAATAAATAAATCCCCAATTTTGACTTCTTTGGAATTAAAGGTTACCCCATGGGCATTGATAAATTCGGGCACTTCCACCCCCAGCGCCATTTGTAATTCTGATGCCTTCCATAAAGGCCTTTCGGTTAAATTTTTAAGCATAAGTTGTACCTCAATTCTATCGTTAAACGGATATTCGGTGGGGCCGATTTTTTGTGTCGCTTCATGTCCTTTACCGGCCAACACCAAAACATCCCCTTTTTCGGCTGTGGCTATCGCATGACGAATGGCCTCAAAACGCGTTTTTTCTTCTATCCCTTTGGGACAAGCTGCCAAAATTTCCGACCGAATTGTGGCAGGATTTTCTGACCTTGGGTTATCGTCCGTCACATAAACCACATCAGCCAACCGATTCGCAATTGCTCCCATCTGGGGACGTTTTCCTTTATCCCGATCCCCCCCACATCCAAACAGACACATCAGGCGATTTTGGGTGTGTAAGCGCAGCGACTTTAAAACATGTTCCAGTCCATCCGGCGTATGGGCATAATCCACGAACACAAGCGCCCCTTTGGGCGTTTTCCCCATCAATTCCAATCGTCCTGCTGGGGCTTTTAATTGGGGTAAAAACCGAATAAGTTCTTCCCATTTTGCCCCCAGCGCATGACAAAGTCCCATCGCCGCCATTAAATTCATTCCTTGGAAATCCCCAAAGATGGGAACTTCAATTTCATATTCTTTTCCCAAAATTTCTAAGGTCAATTTTTGACCCTTTTCGGTGGGTTCTTGATTTTTTAATTTTAAAGTTTCCCCGTTTTTTCCATAGGAAACAATTTGTTCTCCACGGGATTCAGCCAATTTTTTCAGATCAAAATATTCGGGGATATCGGCATTTAAAACAGCTGTATCCCCCGCCCTTAAAATTTCAGAAAAGAGATTCTGTTTAGCCTGAAAATAATTTTCAAAAGTTTTATGATAATCCATGTGATCGCGGGTTAAATTGGTAAAGGCCCCTGCTGCTAATTTTTGGCCCACCAAACGTCCTTGATCCAGCCCATGACTGGAAGCTTCCATCGCCACCACTTGAACGCCTTGCATCTCTAATTTTGCCAAAGTTTGGGCAAGTTCCTTGGGGGGTAAAGTTGTCATACCGCCATCAATATGTCCATCAGACCCGTCAATACCAATCGTACCCAAACTCACCGCTTTCACGCCCAATAAATTCATCAGTTGTTGCACAAAATATACAGTAGACGTTTTGCCATTGGTCCCCGTTACCGCCACTTTTTTTATGCTTTCAGAAGGCCATAAAAGGGCGCAAACACGTGCCAATTCGCGCCGCACATCCTTTACCACACGCACAGGAACATCACACTTTATTTCGTGGTTGGCCACAATGGCTGAAGCCCCACGCTCAATCGCCTGTGGAATAAAATCAGCGCCATCCGCCTTGGTTCCTTTGATGGCAAAAAAGGCACAGGCTTTTGTCACCTTGTCAGCACATTCGGTGACATCCGTAATTTTATTTTCATCTAACCAATTTTTTAAGTCCATATTTACCTTCTTTTTTTAGCGGCCACTGACCGTTCAATGGCCCGTTCAATGTAGGCAGGTTGCTTCCAATCCTCCACGGGTGCTACCCCCAGGTATGGGGCAATATCCCCAATGATTTGAAGCCCCGTTGCTTTGGCATTCCACCCCGCCGTATTAAACATGTGTGTTTCTTTAACCTTTTGTGGATCATCGTATGATACCAAAACAATATACTTTGGATCATTCATCGGAAAAACACCTACAAAACTGGTTCTGAGCGATCCTTCCACATAGTGTCCTTTTTCCAGCGCTTGACGGGACCCCGTTTTACCCCCAACTGCATACATGGCCACAGGACTGTTTTTGGCAAGTTCATAGTTCACAACTGCCCACATCATGTGACGCATTTTTTGGGAAGTATCTTCTGAAATCACACGCATTTCTGATTTATCTTTATTGCCCCCTTTGATAAAAGTGGGCGTATGATAAAGACCGCCATTTGCTAAAGAAGCCACCCCTGCAATCAAATGCAGAGGCGTCACCGAAATGCCATACCCATAAGACAGACGAGAAGACTCCACTTCATTCCATTTTTCTTTTTTAATGTATTGGGGCTGTGCCCGTTCAGGGAGCGCAATCGGCAATTTTTCATAAAACCCAAAACGCCCAAAAAATTCTTTTTGATTTTCCCAGCCAATTTTAAGCCCAATTTGTGCAGACCCGATATTGGAGGAATGGATTAAAATTTCAGGGACTGTTAAAGGACGATTTTGTCCCCGATAATCTTCAATCGCTTTTGCCCCTTTTAATTTCAAAGGTTTTGAGGCATCAAAGACATCATTGACTGTAATTGTTTTCGTTTCCAGTCCAAGAGCGGTGTTAAACAGTTTAAAAACGGATCCAAATTCATAAGTCCCCAATGTTGCTTGATTAAATCTGGCTTTTTCTGACTCCTTAAGTGGCACATTTGGATCATAATCAGGAAGAGAAACAGAGGCCAAAACTTCCCCGTTATTCACATCCATAATCAAAGCCAATCCTCCTTTTGCTTTAAATTTTTCAATACCTTGTAAAAGAGCACTTCTTGCAATTTCTTGAATTGAAATATCAATAGATAATTGCACATCTTTATCCATTAATTCTGTATCATAGGCCTTTTCAATCCCAGAAATACCGATATTATCAATATCCACCCCCCCCAATAAATGTGATATCAGCGGCCCTTGTGGGTACACTCGCTTTTCTATTGGGTGCGCTGTTAAAAAGTAATATCCTAACCAATTAATTGCATCATATTCAGCAGGAATAATTCCCCGTTTAATGTATTCAAAACCACTTAAACTTGTGATTTTTTCATAAACGGTTGCAGTGTTCATTCCCAGTGCTTTTGCTATTTTTTCAGCAATTTCATCGACGTCAGTACGATCACGAACCAAAGCAGGATTTACAGATAAATCCCACATAGGTAAACTGGTCGCCAAAATAATCCCATTCCTGTCTAAAATATTATGGCGATTAAGGGCGTAATGTGTTTGTACTTCGGATTGAAATGTACGCGGTTCATAATTCATAACTGTCAGATAAAACAATCGCCCAATGATAACAACATACAAAAGCAAAAACCAAAAAGCAACAAATCCCATTCGGCCAGAGGCAATTTTTAATTGGTGTCTGGTGGTCATGTCCAAATAACGCCACTTATCCATTTTTTTTAAGGGGATTTCTTGGCAGGGAAAATAAAAAGAATCCCTCTTTTTCTTAAACATCCGTTTCCTCCTTTTCTTTAAGGAGAGGATTTGACCTTTCTTCTATTTCATCCGGCTTTACTATTTGTTTTCCAAGCAGTGGTTTTAAGTCAGATTCTTGGATCATTTTACGCAAATGCTGAGGATCCGTCAAAAACGCCCAATCGGCACGTAATAAATGCAATTCCCTGTTGTCTGAAACAATCTGACGTTTAAGCTTTACCAATTCTTTTTCTTGATCTAGCACATGATACTTTAATAAAAACATTCCAACACCAGACAGAATAGCCATGCTTATACAAAACAAATTAACTGAACTTTGTTTCATTTTCCCCCCTGATTGCCCAACGGAGCTTTGCAGAATGTGCTCTCGGATTCCGGGCCAATTCTGTCTCATCCGCAGTGATTGGCTTTTTATCCGGTACTATAAAAGGAGCTTTTATTGATATTTTTGAAGTGGTATATTTATTGATATGTCCCATTTTAGCAGAATTTTTTTTCAAAAACTCTTTAACGATTCTGTCCTCCAAAGAATGAAAAGAAACGACCACCAATCGTCCCCCTGATTTCAAAATTTTTAAACTGGCATCTAAGGCCCGCTCCAATTCCCCTAATTCATCATTAACAACAATTCTGATGGCCTGAAAAGTACGCATGGCACTGTCTGATCCATCTTTGGGATGCGGCATCACGGAATGAATCACTTCTGCTAACTGTAAAGTTGTATTAAGGGGGCGTGCATTTACTATCGCCCGAGCAATTTTACGGGATGCTTTTTCTTCCCCATACCGAAACAAAATATCTGCCAATTTATCGTTTGGCCAATTATTGACAATATCTGCAGCCGAAACACCTTGCCCGCTCATTCGCATGTCCAACGGCCCATCAAAACGAAAAGAAAAACCCCGCTCCGGCGTATCAATTTGCATAGAAGAAACCCCAATATCCAACACAAAACCATCTACGGGCTCCGTCACATACTTTGCCACTTCGCTAAAACAATCTTGAATAAAGGTAAATCTATCCCCAAATTCGGCTTGAAATTTTTTTACTGTTGGTAAAACGGTATCATCCCGATCAAAAGCAATCACTTTTGTGGCTGGATTTGATTCTAAAATCGCTCGTGTGTACCCCCCCGCCCCAAAAGTACCATCAACAAAAACACCCCCCCGTTCAGGGGATAAATGATGTATGACGGGCACTAACAGCACCGGAATATGCATTTTGGTCATTTCATATCCTTTTCCTTAAAAAAGTATAGACCAAAGCCCTGTCAAATAGCAAGCGCTTTTTTATTTTTTGGTAATTTTATTTGCCGCCTTTAGCAAAGACATTTGTTTGTTTCCCTGATACCAAGAATAATTTTTTTGCGTACAGGTATCAATCAGCTTCCAAAAGGCCCTTTCCGAGTGTGTTTTTATGTGTGCAAACTTACGTTTGTCCGAAATACTTCTGTGATCATGACATATTTGCAGAACACTTTGTTTAAAACATCTTGATTCACATAACAAGGCAGAATCAATTAAAATCGAATGCGCATCTGTTCGTCTGAGATTATCTTTGATGCCGCTTTCCTTTTTAGCTTGCCATAAATCGTTTTTGCGAACAGCTTCTTGAAATTTAGGAAAATCACTTTTGTATTTTCCATACCCTAAATTATAGATTAGATCCACAACAACCAGTCTTAAAGAAGGGGATATCGTAAATAAATTTGGATGACATTCATACGCATTTTTAACATGAAATCGGATAGCTTCTTGATTGATTCTTTTTAAAGTAGATTCCGGCATTAAAAACAAAGCTTGATTCCATACTTCAGAAGTATTTTTGGGACATTTTCCTTGACAATCTTCCACTTTAATTGTTTCTGCTTTTGCCACTTCAGGAAACATCAGGTAGGTTTTAGGATCACACCAATTTGCACCTGCCATTTTCTTTAAACGTTCTTTGTTGTCTAAAACAAACTTTTTTCCTTTTTTAGGAGTCACCTTTAAGGCTAACAGATGTTGTACAGCTTTAAAGTCTTTCACGTGGACCCCGCAGCCCACCGTTATATTTCCCGTTTTTCCATAATAACAATAGGGAAAGTTTCCCTCCAACTGTTCACAAATTGGAGCATATTCGGCCGCCAATTGATCGCAAGCCTTTATTGCTGATTGTGTTATCTGTTGGGGCGCCTTTGGAGCCGCCTGAACAACAGAAGGGGCACCTGCCGCAAAAAAAGCGGCAGCCCCCAATAATGAACGTAAAGTTTTGCTTTTCTTTAAGCTTGAAAACATTATTGTAATTCTTCAGGTTTAAACCAAAGATTGATTTCACGTTCCGCACTTTCCGGACTGTCAGATCCATGTACGGAATTATGCCCCTTGCTTTCGGCATATTTTTTACGAATCGTCCCTTCGGCGGCTTCTGCAGGATCTGTTTTTCCCATCAAATCACGCCAAGCTTGAATAGCATTTTCGCCTTCCAATACTTGAACAATGATAGGGCCAGATGTCATAAATTCCACCAATCCGTCAAAGAAGGGCTTTCCTTTATGTTCTGCATAAAAAGTTTCAAATTGATCCCGTGTTGCAGTCAAACGTTTTGAGGCCAAAATTTTAAAACCTTTATGAATAATGATATCGTTAATTTCATCTTCTAAACCGCGTGCCACTGCATCAGGTTTAATAATACAAAAAGTTCTTTGAATCATTTTATTTTCCTTTCTGTCAAAGTTGTTTTCATCATTCTTGTTCTTAAGTATTAAAATTCAAATTACTTAAATTTTAATTTCTTTTATTTTTACATTTTCAGCGTATTTATTTTTATAAAAAAAGTCAAGTTGATTTTTTTATTTTTACTTCTTTAAAATTGGGGTTAAAGTAAAAATAAAATACTGCATCCGTTTCCTCTTAAGCGCCCAAAAGGTGCTTTTATTTTATAATCTGAGTGTAAGATAAATTGATGTCGGAATTGGTACAAGTCAAAAGTCTAACTGATAAAAAAATTATCGTTCGTTTTAATATTGCTTTTTTTATTTTCTTTTGCTAAAATACTTCTGCCCGAGAGGGTGGGGTGTGATAGCCTCTCTCAATACGTCCAGCAGGACGAAGATCTTCAATCGGTAAAGTCCGGTTGGATGGCCGCTAAATAAGGGACTTTGTCTTGAATAGGTGGCACTATTTATTGAGTAGTTATCACCTCCAACCACTTTTTGGGTGGTTTAATTTTTTTCAAGGAGTATAATGATGAAAAAACTATTTTTAATTTTAATCGCGTTTGCTTTGACGGGGTGCACCTATGCGGGGCCCTTTGTGACACATATATCACAAAATAAAGATGGGAGCTTAACTGTGGAAAAATGTATGGTGGAACACAATGCTTTTTCTGGGGCCATCGCCACCACAAATTGCACCCAATCTAAAGTATAATTTCTTTTTAAATCCCCTCCCCCCATTTAAACAGCATAGGCTTAATAAAAAATGAAAGGAAAAAAATGAAAAAATTATTATTGCTTTCTTGTTGTTTATTGGGGGCGTGTGCGACAACCCCTGATAGGATTGAAACCCCGATTTATAAGACTGTGGGGGATAAAGATCAAATTGGGACAGTTACCTTTTATGACACCGCTCAAGGCTTAAAAGGCGTTGTAAATTTATCTGAATTGCCCGTTGGGGAACATGGATTTCATATTCATGCGATTCCCGATTGCGGTTCTTTGGATGGAGAGCCTGCCATGAAAGCGGGGGCTCATTATGATCCAGCTCAGACCGGAAAACACTTGGGGCCCGATGGGGATGGACACAAGGGTGACCTGCCCCGTTTAATGACGGATGATGAAGGGCATGTCAGGACTGCCTTTTATGCGCCACATCTCACTTTACAGGAAATTAAAGGGCGTTCTGTTGTCATTCATGAATTTGGGGATAATTATGCGGATACACCCCGTCCACAAGGCGGTGGCGGTAAACGCATTGCCTGTGGGGTAATAAAATAAGAATTTTAAGGATGAAAAGCCCCGAAAATTGGGGCTTTTATTTTTTCACTTACAATTTCAAAAAGAATCTGAGTATAATGAGGGCGTCTGCCTGAATAGGTAAGACTATCTACTTTCTATATAGTTATGAACATCCACTCACTGAAACAGTGAGTCTTTGTTTAACTTTAAAAAGGAGATAAAAAATGGACATGAAAAATAGAAAAATAAATTGTCATTGCGAGCCCATCAGGGTGTGGCAATCTCACGAGATTGCTTCACATACGTTCGCAATGACGGGTGAGTGTGGGCGTTCTAGCCCCACCTGTCATCCTTGGACGAGCGTCAGCGAGATCCGAGGATCCACTGGACGTGGCCTTAACGTACCTCGTTGTGCACAATACGCACAATCCGGGCGCAGTATGGTGGAAATGCTGGGCGTCCTGGCGGTGATGGGCGTCCTCAGTGTTGCGGGCATCACGGGCTATAATTCCGCTATGAATAAGCATCGCGCCAACGAGCTCTTAAACGAGGCCTCCAAACGCGCCGCACCTGTCGCCATGCATTTGATGTAGACGCACCCAACGGGCGAGCTGGTTCCAACACTTTGCGTCAAAATTCATATTTGGTTATATGTCAATAGCTGTAAAATTCCCCCGGCCAAGCGGTCGGGGGATGTTATACAAACGTTTTTTATTTGGAAATTTCGCGACCCGGATAAAAGGAACTGAACAATACCCAGATGGAAGCCAAGCCCACCAAAATGTAGACAATGCGGCTTAAAACGCTCATGGGTCCGAACAAAAAGGCCACCAAGTCAAAGTTAAACGCTCCGACCAAGCCCCAGTTCAAGCCCCCGATAACAACCAAAATCAAAACAATTTTTGAAATGATATCCATGTTTTTCCTCCTTTTTTTAAGATAACACTTACCCTATATGGCGTGGCTTTTTAAAAAATTCAAGGGATTTTTCTTATTTTAGTTGTATTGATTATTAAAATATTCTTGCTATTGGTGTAAAACTGTGATAAAAATGCGCCTATTCAAATTTAAAGAAGGGGGAGATTATGGCAAAAACAAAAATAAAAGCAACATTGAATGGCCCGTATATTGTGGAAGGGCAAATCCCAATCCAAGAGCAGATGATTGAAAAGGACGCCACCACACAGGGTTGGACTTATAAGCAAGGAAAGCGTTTTCAGGCGCCCACCGAACCCACAAAACTGTGTCGTTGCGGGCATTCAGGAAAGATGCCCTTTTGTGATGAATCGCATTGTAAAGAGGCTTTTGACGGCACTTGTACAGCGCCACACAAGCCTTTTGCTCAGGATGCCCAAGCGGTAGAGGGCCCTAACTTTACCTTGCTGGATAATGAAATGTATTGCGCCTTTGGGCGGTTTTGTGATGCGTTTGGCAGGGTGTGGAATCTGGTGCGCCAAGGGAAAAAGGAGACCGATCAACTGGCTATCAAAGAAACGCTTTCCTGTCCCGGGGGACGCTTGATGATTATTGATAATCAAACGGGGGAAATTATTGAAGAACCTACGCACCCCGAAATCAATATTCTGCAAGATGCGGCCTTGAATTGCATGGGGCCCATTTATGCCAAAGGAGGCATTGAAATTGTTGATGACCACGAAAAACCCTATGAAATTCGGGCGCGTCAGGCCCTGTGTCGGTGTGGCAAATCGCACAACAAACCTTTTTGTGATGGCTCACACGCCATAGAGGCAGACGAAAAAGAAACCCCGAACAAGTCGGGGCTTCCAAAGACACAAACATAAATTAGAATTTATATTGTAATTGTACACCAAAAATATTGGACTGTGTATGCTTATATTTAGCATGGACATCTGGTGTTTCTTTATCCAATGCTTTGGCTGTCTTGGCAATCAAATGCGCATAGCCCACATCCACTTGCCAATTGTTTTTCATATAGCTGGCGCCCACACTCATCCACCAACGATCACTGTCAGGAATACGAATGGTCCGGCGTTCTGCCCCATTGGTCGGGCTTTGGTCCCAAGCGGCCCCCAAGCGGAAGGTTAAATTTTTGCAATAGTAATAATCTAACCCACCTGATAATGTCCAAGTATTTTTATACCGATAGTTGGTATTCTTTTCCCCTGTTGGTTTGAATAAAAGTGAATCAGAATAAATGGTGAAATTCGGGAAGGACGAAGTCCAGTGAGTCCAACGAGCGGTTCCGGAAAATCCTAAATCCTTATATCTGTGATAGGCAGAAAAAGTCACTGTTTCAGGTAAATCAGGATTTGCCCAAGCATGATCCATACTATTCAACATACCTATAGTTGGATGTTTGCTTTTAAATGTCCCTTTGGCAGTTTGAGCAGAACGTAAGCGATACGATACCCCAAAACGGGTATTTTCATTGTGCTCATACATCAAGCCAAAAGCGGCTGTTTTACTCCACCCGTGCACATTAAAATTGATATCCCCTTGTTCTGTTGAACCAAGAGTTGTAGGTGTAAACTTCTGTGTCATACGGCCGTAAATGTAGCGCATGATACCACTCACCCCAAAAGACCAATGTTGATTGAACTTATAGGCAGCGGACACGTTAAAGTCCACAATATCCAACTTGGATAAAATGGCGGCTTCATTGCCAAACCAATCGGACTTATATTTTGTTTTGAGTCCAAAGGGCGCATAAATCCCTGCCCCCAAGAATAATTTATCGTTCACATTATATTGTGCAAAACCGGCAGGAACGGGTTGCCAAAAATCCATTTTCCCTTTTTCGCCGTCATTTGCCCCACCAATTTTATAGGCATCTGATTTGACACCAATCATATTAAAAACCTGTTGAACACCTGATTTTTTCATCAAGGTCATCCCCGCGGGGTTATAGGCAATGGCCGAATAATCGTCGCCCATAATACCAACACCGGCATAGGAACGCCCCAGACCTGTCACAGAGTAATCGTTTAACTGATAGCTGGCTGCTCTTGCGTTTGTCATGTGGAAAGCCACAGCTACGGCAACAGCCATTTTAACTAATTTGTTCACTTTCATTTTAATTTCCTTTCTGTTATTTAATAAAATTTGAAAGTTGACGAATTCATTATACACAATAAAAAACAAAAAAGCAAGCACTGTCATAAAAATGTCATAAATCTTCAAATGTGCTGAAAAATATGGCGTTTAAAGTTAGTCCTATTTTTCTTTAAAAATTTTTTTAAAAATATTTTTTATCAATTATGTCAATTTTATGACACATAAAAAACGGATTTAAAATTCTTTTCTTGACAGGGGGACCATTTTCGGGTACCATAGGGATGCATTTTGATTTTGGTCAAAATGTCGGGTCTGAAAAATCCGTACAATCTATCCGTCCAGAATCGGGCGGATGACCGCCCAATAAATTGAATAAGTGGTACTATGATTGTATAGTTTTTCAGCATCCGTCCACTAAAGCAGTGGATTTTTTTAATGGCACATATGGGCGGTGCTGGCTGAATAAATTGAATAGGTCAGAGGTTTTTAATAGGACTAATACATTGAACGCCGCCCGCCTAATTCACTTCTTTAAAATCCACATCAATCACATCATGGGCGTGAATCGGGTGATGACGCGTACGGTGTTTGCGAACGCGCGTTCTTATGTGGCCTTTCAGGCGTCTTAGTGCCCCCAATAAAACAGCGATAATTAAAATTGGAATGGCCACATACCATAGCGTCAAAAACATGAACATCAAAAATAAAGCCGATAAAATGATGGAAAAAAGCTGGTAAATCATTCAAGTTCCCCCTTTAAGCGATACAAAACATCCAAGGCTTCCCGTGGCGATAAAGAATCCACATTCAAGGCTTTCAATTCTTTTTCAACAGAGCTTTCTTTTGGCTTTACCTGTTCTTCCACCGCCGAAAACAAAGGCAAATCATCAAACAAAGGCTTTTGATGGGCCTTCTTTTCCTCTAATTCATTCAGGACTTGTTCTGCCCGTGTCAGCACCGATTCCGGCATCCCTGCCAAGCGCGCCACATGAATCCCATAGGAACGATTCGCAACCCCCTCACCCACTTCGTGCAGAAAGACGACATCGCCTTGCCATTCCTTAATGCGCATAGTATGCATGGAAACACGCGATAACTTTTTCCCCAGAGCTGTCAATTCGTGATAGTGGGTGGCAAACAAAGCCCGCGCCCTGTTATGATTATGCAGATATTCCACCGTTGCCCAGGCGATAGAAAGGCCATCAAAGGTGGCTGTGCCACGTCCCACTTCATCCAAAATCACCAAAGATTTATCCGTGGCGCCGTTCAAAATACTGGCAACTTCCACCATTTCAATCATAAAGGTAGACCGTCCACGCGCCAAGTCATCACTGGCCCCCACACGGGAGTACAGGCGATCCACTAAGCCAATGGTGGCGCTTTCCGCCGGCACATAGGACCCCATTTGCGCCAACACAGCAATCAAGGCATTTTGACGCAAAAAGGTACTTTTCCCCGCCATATTGGGCCCCGTCAAAAGCCAAAGATTATTTTGTTCATTCAAATTACAATCATTTGGGATAAAGTCCGTATGGGATTTGGATAAAGCATCCTCCACCACCGGATGACGCCCACCCCGAATATCAAATTCTTTATCCAAGGTCAATGTGGGGCGCACCCAATTTTTTTGACTGGCTAAATGCGCCAAGCTGGATACCACATCCAAGCATGCCAAAGCCCGCGCCGCCTGTAAAATTTCAGTACTGGCGGACACAATCTTTTGACGTAAGGCTTCATATAATTCCAATTCCAACTTTAAGGCTTTGTCATCGGCATTTAAAATTTTTGTTTCCAATTCAGACAATTCCACCGTTGTAAAACGTACGCAATTCACCATTGTTTGGCGATGGATAAAGCCCATTTCTTTATTTGTCAGCAAGGGCTCAGAAAAGCGTGTAGGCACTTCCACATAATAGCCCAATAAATTATTAAAGGTCACTTTTAAATTTTGAATATTTGTCTGGGCAACATACTTTGCCTGTAAATCCATCACCATTTTTTTGGCGTTTTGGCGAATATTTTTTAATTCATCCAAGGGTGCATTATAGCCCGCTTGAATGAATCCGCCATCACGTGCAAGTAAGGGAACTTCCTTTTCATCATTCACCAAAGCGCGCCTGATTTCTTCCACCAAGGCGGAATGTTCCCCCATCAAATCCCGTGTTTGTTGCAACGCTTGGGGCATATAATCCCCCACCAGATGTGTGCGCAAATTCGGCACATAGCCCAAGCCACGGGCTATCGCCAACATATCCCTGGGCCCCCCACGCCCCACCGCCAAGCGTGTCAGGCATCTTTCGATATCGGGCACTTCCTTTAAAATCGTATGAATTTCATTTAAAACCAAGGGGTTATCTTTAAAGAAGTTCACTTGATCCAACCTGGCATTGATTAAATCCAAATCCATCAAAGGGGAAGCCAACCATGTGGAAAGCAACCGTGCCCCTGCCCCTGTCACTGTTTCATCTAAAACAGAGAGTAAACTTTTTGCCCCCTTTTCATCGGATAAAGGCGCTGTCAATTCCAAGGACCTGCGGGTTGCTGCGTCAATTTGCATCAGCTGAATTTCGTTCACTTGTTGCGGGGCAGATAAAATAGGCGCTTCCCCTTTTTGGGTTTCAGCCAAATACCGATGAATGACCCCGATAGCGATATTTTCTGCCTTGGAAAAAGCGGTGTACTTTTGCAGAATGTCGGCATATAAAAGGGCGGAAAAATCACTGGCCGGCAATTCCGTCAATTGCCCAAAGGAATTGTCCCACAGATGAGGAAAACGGGTGGTGAAATCCTCCTGAACCAACACCTCTGAGGCTTGCAGGCGTGCCATCACCGAGGGCAGTGTTTCAGGGGTGGCATTTTGCACATAAAAATCCCCTGTGGACATATCCGCCCACGCCACACCAAATCCCATTCCTGTTTCGGAAATCGCTGCCAAATAGTTGTGCTGACGGGCACTTAATAAATTTTCATCTGTTAAAGTCCCTGCCGTTACAATACGAATCACTTCGCGGCGTACCACCGCTTTATAGCCCCGTTTTCTGGCCTCAGCCGGATCTTCCATTTGTTCACAAATAGCGACCTTATGCCCCGCCTTTACCAAACGCACCAAGTAATTTTCATAGGCATGAAACGGCACACCACACATAGGAATGGGTTGCCCTAAGTGCTTACCCCGATAGGTCAAGACGATATCCAATGCGCGTGAGGCCACAAAAGCATCCCCAAAAAACAGTTCATAAAAATCCCCCATGCGATAAAAAAGCAAGCAATCAGGATACTCAGCTTTTATTTTTAAATATTGTTCTACGGATGGTGTTGTTTTATCTGTTGACATTTTTTTCTTTCCTTTTTTAATAAAAAGCATTATACTAAAATCATGAAAAAAAAGAAAGTAAAAATCTTTAATCATTTTGGAAAATTGGCCGCACGGACTTTGATTATCAACATTCCGGCGTTGCTGATTTTACTGATTTTATTGTTGTTAAAGAAATTGACCTGGATTTCTGCCAGTATTTCACTTTTTTCTTTTTGGACAATCAGCGCTATTATCATTTTCTTTGTTTTTAAGGACTTGGATAATTTTATTGCTTATTTAAAAAATGCTTCACAAAATTTGGATGTGGAACTCCCCCGATTCCGCAAAGGCTTTTTTTCTTCGGCCAGATTGGCCAACACATTCCAAAGCCTGCAAAACGCATGGCAACAAAAAACGCAAACAGGGGTTCATATTTTGGAAAATTTACCAGATCCGCTTTTAATGGTGAATGAAAAAGAAATGGTTGTTTTTGCAAATAATTCCGCTCGTAAAATTTGGTCAGAAGCTGCTGTCGATTTTAATGTCAGTGTGTTGTTTTCGGATCTGCATTTTACAAAAGCTTTTCAAGAATTGGTTCATAAGAAGACTCCAAAAGCCACCATTGAATGGCAAACAACTTTAAACCAAAAGACATCTTATTATTTGGTCCAGATGGAACGCCTGCCATCCGCCAGCTTTTTGGAGGCCCTTTATGTGGTTGTTTTGCATGACATTACCCCATTCAAAGCCTTTAAGCAGCGTCAGGCCGATTTTTTTGCGAATGCCAGCCATGAACTCAAAACACCTTTAGCTATTTTATCAGGTGTCATTGAAACTCTACAAGGCCCCGCCAGAGATGATACAAACGCCCGTGAAAAGTTTTTAAATTTAATGGCAGAACAAACAAATCATATGAATGAATTGGTTCAAAATTTATTGAAGTTGGCCCATATGCAACAAGAAAAACTCCCTATCACTGAGCCTGTTTTGGTGGGAGAATTATTAACGGGACTGGTAAATGATTTTCAAATACGCGCCGAAAAAGCAGGAAAAGAAATTATTTTGGAAAAAGAAAACTTGCCCCGTTTGATGGCCGGACGCGCCGATTTGTACCATGTTTTTCAAAACTTACTGGATAACGCTTTAAAGTATGGGCAAGAAAAATCCCCTATTACTATCAAGGCTTTTTTAAAAAACACCCCGCAAAAAGATTTTTCTTTGTTCGATAAAAATGAATGGATTGTTGTCAGTATTCATAATTTTGGGAAAGCTTTGACCACCGAGGAACAAGAAAAGATTTTTGACCGTTTTTATCGCGTTAACTCCACCCAAAAAGTGGAAGGAACAGGCTTGGGGTTAAGTATTGTTCAACACCTGGTCCAAAAGTATGATGGCACTGTGGAAGTCATCAGCTCTCCAGAATCAGGGACAACTTTCACGGTTTCTTTTCCCTTGGAATTTTAATTGCTCACTAAAAACTCTTTTAACAGCTTCACTATTTCTTCTTGCATGGCCTGAGGAAGTGAGCCGATTTTTTTCGTTAAATGCTCTTTTGCCATAGGACGCATTAAATCCAAAGCAATTTGTCCCATTTGTCCTTTTAATTTTACCCCTACACGGCAAGGAAAGTTATGCTTCACGTTCGTAATTGGGGCAATCAAAACATAGGGAAGTAGCTCGTTCATTTCATTTGGAGACAAAACAATACAAGGCTTTTCACCCCCCCGAATTTCACACATAAAAACATCAAATTTTTTTACCATTCCCATTCTCCTTCTGCTTTTACGGGATGCGCTTGCACCTCATCCGCCAATAATTCCTTCCACCCCAAACGTGGTTTGACCAGTGGTGTAATGACAACAGCCCCTTGACGTACATTTAAATTCAGTTCTTCCTTAAAACCACATTCTTCAATGATTGCTTTTGGGAAACGTACCCCAAAAGAATTGCCAATTTTGATCAGCTTTGTTTTCATGCATTTCCTCCTTTTATCACTTCAGCCAGCACCATGTACAGACGCCCCACATCTGATCCAACCAGTACGCCCAATAGCGGACTATCGCTCAAATTTTCTTTTGCCTCATAAGTCATTTGTTCAAAGGCTTGCATATAATGATTCACTGTACTTTGAAAAGCTATGTTTTCACGATAAAGTTTGCGTATTTTTTCCGCCTTTGTGGCACGGATTTCTGACCTTAGATGACGCATAAAGACAGCTTTGTCCCCTTTGTAATACCGTTTCCAAAGTTCTTCTTCATTTTTGGGGCTGAATAAGTGTGCCAATTCCACCGAAAATTGTTGTAATTGCCCTACAATAGAACTGGCCTCAACCAATAAATCATGACTTTGTTTTTCCTTCAAATTCAAATGCTTTTCCAAGGCCTCTGTATGAGCATTTAACCCTTGTGCCACAACTGACATATCCCCTTGCATTTGATTTAAAACACTTTGTAAAGAACGGGCCCGATTTTCCACTTGATCCCCCATCAGAGCCACTTCCTTGTTTGTTTTTTCCGCCTGCGCTTGAACCTCTTTTAGTGAATCATATTGTGATAAAGTTTTTTCTAATCGTTCAGTATTTTCCGATAAAGCCTTTACCATCTGTGCAGAATTTTCTTCCGATGTTAAAATTTGCTGACGCGCCGTTTCCAAAGCATGTGCCAAATTTTGAATTTCCAAGATTTGAGCATTTAATTCTTTTGAAAAAGTTGCCATGATTGCATTCGTTTTGCGCGTAATATCATTTAAAATATCTGCCTGCCCCGCCAAAAGAGTTGTTGTTTGTGAGGATTGTTGATTGCTTTGATGGGTAATTTCAGCCAACTTTTCAATGTGGCCAGCCATTTTTTGAACAGCCCCCACCGTTTGAGTGTCCACCGTTTTTACTAATTTATTTAAGCCTTCAATCCACCGTTGTAAGTTTTCTTTGACTGTATCCGTATGTTCTGTGACCCCCGTATAGAGTGACCGGAATTCCTTGATTTGTTTAGCTAAATGAGCCGTCAATTCTTTTGTATAAACAGCCCCCTCTTCCGATGGGTAAATCAATTCTTCCATAAAAGAATGAATCTTTTTAGCTTCCCGCTCAATCCGCTCAGATCGATCAAAATAAGAAGCCACCAAAAAGAGGACAACCAAAGGCATAGCCAATCCCCCTAGCCCTCCAACAACTTCCATAGGAGAAAGGTTTCCTCTTGTTTGCCACCATCCCGAAACTTGTAAATAATTGATTACAAATCCAATCCATATGAAAGCAATTAACCAAAAGAAAAGAATTCCTTTTTTAAAAAATATTTTTTGCATAGAACCTCCTTTTGTCCAAAAGGATACACAAAGTAATTACTTTTGTCAAGAGTGTAATTACTTTGTAATTTTATTTTTTACTTTTTTGTTTTCTTAAAATCAGTAATTACAAAGTAATATTCCATAAAAAAATCGTACTTATTTTGTAATTACATTATTATTAATTCTTTTTAAATTACGAGAGAGATTACCTATAATATAGATATAAGTATTTTATTTTTAACAATTTTTGTAAGTAATTACTTTGTAAGTACTTTATCTAAATCCGGTTTTTCCAAATAGGTTGTTTCTGCGGGCATTTGGTGTTTAAACCACGTTCTTTGGCGTTTTGCATAGTGACGGGTTGCTATTAAAATATTTTTCGAAGCAGTCGGCAAATCACATCTTTTTTCAATAAAATCAGTAAGTTCCTTTACACCTATCGCATTTATTACACCACCTGTGGCCGAGCTGGACAACAATTCTTGTACTTCCCCCACAATATTTTTCCCCAGCATTTGAATCAAACGCATTTCAATTTTGCCGTACAATTCTTCCCTATGAGGCAATATGACAAATGTTTTAAAATCAACATCCAAAAATTTTTGTTTTGGAAGATTTTTAAAATATTCAATAGGATGTCCCGTTTCCAACAGAACCTCTAAGGCTCGCCGTTGACGTTGAATATCCAGAGGAACTTCTTCTTCCCCTAATTTACGCACAACTATTTGAGCCGGCATAGAGCGCACACGATTCCGCACTTCGGGGCTAATCTCTGGCATAGGACTGATTCCTTCCATTAAAACAGAAAGGTAAAGTCCTGTTCCCCCAACCACAATCGGGTGTTCTATTTTAGAAATAACCTCAGCGGCCTTTTTTACCCATCCTGCCGCATCTTCTTGGTCGTTATTCCCCATGTAGCCATACAGGTGATGAGGAATCCCCCGCATTTCATCTTGAGTAGGACGCGCCGTTAAAGCTTGCAATCCTGAATACACTTGAAAAGCATCAGCGTTCACAATTTCCCCACCGATTTTTTCCGCTAAATCTAGAGCCAGGCCAGATTTTCCGCTGGCTGTTGGCCCTGCAATAATATATACTTGTTTTTTTGTCATAGAACGATTATAGCATAAAAAAAGATTTTTTGCATCCTTTTTCTTGTTTTTTTTACAACTTTTTGATAAAATAAGACTGAATGGAGGCACCATGAAAAAATTCTTTTTATCAGCTTTAATATTTATCACAGGGTGTGGTTTTTCCCCTCTTTACCAAGAGGTCACGACTGAAAGTGGTGCTGTTCCTGTCACTGTTGCTCCTATCCCTGATCAATATGGATTTGCTATGCATCAGATTATTCAAAATAAACTAGGAAATTCAAAGGATGATCAATATATTCTAACGGTGTCTGCCCCCACCTTTCATTCGTGGGACCAAACCATTGATGACAAGAATTTTGCAACGATGATGGGCATTACAGGAACAGTTAATTACCGTTTGACAGAAAAAAAGACCCGTAAAGATATTTTGAATACCTCCACCAGTTTGACCAGCTCTTATGCTGTTGTAAAGGATCCATATGCAACAACCATTGCCGAAAGAAAAGCTAAAAAAGATTTATCGGAACAATTAGCTGAACAAGTCAGTTTGCATGCTTTAGGCACTTTAGCGGGGGTACGCGATTGAAGGCAAAACCTTACCAAATAGAGGCTTTAAAACAGCGCCTTCAAAAAGAATTTAAGGCCGCCCTTGTTTTTGGAACTGATGCCAGTGGTGTTCAAGAAATTTCTAAGCAAATTCAAAGCATTGTGATTCCAGAGGCAGGACCTTTTTCTGTTATTTCTTTGACTCCAGCCGATTTAAAAACCACCCCCAATCGTGTTTTAGAAGAAGCCAATACGCCTGATTTAATGGGGGGAAGACGGTTGATTTGGCTGAAAGAAGCAACCGCCCAACATGCCAATATCATGTCTGATTTTATTGAAAAATGCCAGACGGATGCTTTTTTGTTGATGACAGCCGAAAACCTGACGAAGTCCGCGGCTTTACGGGTTGAATCAGAAACAAGTCCCACTATTTTAGTGATTGCCTGCTATCCCCCAGAGGTGGCTGATTTACGCCGAATTATTATGGATTTTTCCCGCACCCACGGCTTTGATTTTGCACCAGAAGCGATGGATTACCTGATTCAAAATACTGATAATAACACTTTGATTTTAAAGAACGAACTGGATAAAATTGCTCTCTGGAATCAAGATAAAAAGTACCTGACTTTGGATTTGGTACAACAGTTGGTGGGGACGGGAACGGTGAATGTGGATACCTTGATTCAGGCAGTGGCCAACCGGCAAACGGAAAGGATGCTTTCCTCTCTTACTGCCTTGTTGGCGCAAGGCGAAAATCCTGTGACCTTAGTACGTTTGATTGCACGTTATTTTTCAAATTTATTAAAAGGCGTTGATAAACTGGCCCATGGGGAAACCACCGCCGATGTCGCCAAAAAGATTTTAAAGCCTGCTCAATTTCGCTTGGAAGAAGCTGTGATGGAACAATTGCGCACATGGACAAAGGCCAATTTATTAAAGGCACATCACGATTTATTAAATGCCGAAATTCAAATGAAATCGGGCGTTTTGGATCCAGAACTCATTTTGAAGCAAACACTTTTAATGCAGACAAAAAAATAATTCTTGTTTTTTATAAAAATTTTATTTACAATGTTTTTGAATTTGGGGAAACCTGAATTCTGAGTGCCTGAAAAGGTGCAAGAGAGTTGTCGCAGACTCAATGTCACGGGTGAGTGACACCTGCCCCAAAAGGTGCGTGTGTTTTAAATAATCCTTTGGATTTGCTCACCTATTTTTTCCCGACATGGTCGGGGGCCTTTGGTGCATGTTCAGGGGGAAACCCTAAAGACCATTGGAATCATTGTGACATTTGATTGCGAACTCTCCGGCCACCTGAAATTCAGGTGGTGTTTAAACAATAAAAAATTGGAGTAATAAAATGAAAAGAAATAATTTAAAACAAAATGTCATTCTGAGTGAAACGAAGAATCTGATGAGATCCTTCACATTCGTTCAGGATGACAGAGAATCTGGTCGGTCGATGGTGGAAATGTTGGGAGTGTTAGCAGTGATGGGCGTCTTGAGTGTCGCGGGCATTGCCGGTTATAATACAGCGATGAATCAACACCGTGCCAATGAAGCCGTTAACTCTGCGATGCGGGCGGCGGTTATGTTATCTGCGCAACGCCTCGCCAATCCATCCGCCACTTTAAGTGCCAACGGTTTAGACAGTGCCATTACTGTTGGTAATGACACGGATAAACTGGTTTTGACTTTAAGCAATGTGGATGAAAAAGTCCGTTCCAGAATTGAGGCCATGGGACTTAAAAACGCCACGATCAGCTCTGATGGAAATGGTGCTTTAACTTTTACCTTTAACAACGATTTATCCGAAAGAAACAGTGCGGGCGGAAATGAGCAACAAGAGCCCGAGCCCGTTGCTGACCCGTGTGCAGGATTTACTGCGACGATTTGCACAACAGCTTGCACAAATAATAATGGAAAAGCTATTTATACCTATGAAAAGAAGGGGACAGCTTGTGGTATAGACGGAGGTAGAGCTTGTGATGGAAATGGAATTTGCAATCGATGCCCTGATGACACATATGCAGCTTTATCATCGTATGGTAATGGTGATGAGAGTAATGTACCTGGCTGTAACTGTTCTGGATCAATGGGATGGAACTCACAGCTTGAAAGATGTGAAAAAAAATAACAGAAATTAATGACGAAATGTGTATTTGTGATCGTAATATGATTTTTTAACCGAGGCATGCTATCATTCTGGTGGCATAGCAAATTAAATAATCCCCGAAAAATGCGGGGATTATTTTCACAAAAACCGTTTTAACAATTCTTGTAACTGTTCGGGGGATTTATAGGTAAAACTTAAAGTCCCCTTTTTGCCGTTCCATTTAAGGTTCACTTTCATCCCCAATTTTTGAGCCAAATCCTGTTCAAGTGATTGAATATCTTCATCTTTTTCATTCATTTGGACAGTCTTTTTTGGGGGATGTTTTTTAATTTCAACTGCCTTTTCGGCTTCCCGCACTGTCATTCCTTTATTGATGATTTGCAGGGCCAATTCTTCCGATTTTTCCACGCCAATCAGTGCCCGTGCGTGCCCTGGGGTGATTTGCTTATCTTCCAACATTTTCCGAATTGTGGATGGTAAATCCAACAAACGCAACGTATTCGCAATATAACTGCGGCTTTTGCCTAAAACTTCAGCCAAAGCCTCCTGCGTATAGGCAAATTCCTTCATCAAACGCGCGTAGGCCTCCCCCTCTTCTATCGGATTTAAATCCTCGCGTTGCAGGTTTTCAATCAAGGCCACTTCCAAGGCATCTTTATCATTAAAATCTTTAATAATAACAGGAACTTGCAAAAGGCCAGCCTGTTGTGAAGCGCGGAAACGACGTTCCCCGGCAATGATTTCATATCCCCCTAAACTTTTTGGGCGCACCAACAAAGGTTGCAAAACGCCTTTTGTCTTGATGGAAGCCACCAAATCCTGAATGGCCTCAGGCCGAAAAACGCGCCGCGGTTGAAAGCGGCTGGGGCTCAATTCCCCGATCGCCACCATCTTGATTGTTTCTTCCGGCGCCGCATTGATATCCGCCACGGTATCATCGCCCATCAAAAAACTTAAACCTTTTCCTAATCTATTGTCCATTTTGTTCTCCTTTGTTACGTTTTAAAACTTCGGCTGCCAAGCGCAAATAGCTTTGGGCGCCCACACTTTTGAAATCATACAGCATGACGGGTTTTCCATGGCTGGGTGCCTCAGGAATCCGCACATTTCTGGGGATAATTGTGTCAAAAACCAAGGGGCCAAAAAACGATCTGACATCCGCTTGTACCGATTTTGCCAGGTTAGACCGCCCGTCATACATGGTTAAAACAACCCCTTGAATTTTTAAGCTTGGATTAAAGTTTTTCTTAATCTTTTCAATCGTTTTCATTAAATCTGCTACCCCTTCCAAAGCCAAATATTCACATTGAATCGGAATAATAACTTGAGTGGAAGCCACCAGAGCGTTTAAAGTGAGGAGCCCCACTGCCGGTGGACAATCCATAAAGATATAATCGAAGTCATTTTCGGCCGCTTGAAGGGCTTTTTTAAGATAAAATTGAGGATGTTCAGTCCCCGCCAATTCCAAGTCAACCCCCAGCAATTCTTGACTGGCCGGCAACACATATAAATTGGGCACTAATGTTGACTGAACAGCTTCCATCAAGGGGGCTTGCCCCGTTAAAACACCATAAGAACTGGCACGTCCCAGTTGGCGACGAAGACCAAAACTGACGGTTGCATTGCCTTGCGGATCCAAATCAATAATCAGAATTTTTTTATTAAGGGCAGACAGAGCTGTGGCCAAGTTCACCACTGTTGTTGTTTTTCCAACTCCCCCTTTTTGATTGGATACTGCAAAAATTTCACTCATATTTCACCCCCGATATTTTTAAGATAACCCCTTCTGAATATTCATTTGGAAATTCTTCAATTTGTGCGTCAAATTGGCAATTTTTTATTTCCTCTTTATACCCTTTTCCTTTTGGTAAAATCCAAATTGTTTCACGTGAAACAATTTTTCGACACAATATAAGTATTTGATTTAATTCAGAAAATGCACGACAAGTTAAAACATCACTTTTTAAATTTTCTATCTTTTCTACCCGTTCGGATAGGATATTTAAATTGAGTCCTAATTGCCTATTTACCTCTTTCAAAAAGATAGCTTTTTTATTATCGCTTTCAATTAAAGTAATTGTTAAAGGAAAATTGGCAACTTTATTTAAAATTCCCAAAATAATTCCAGGAAATCCGCCGCCGCTCCCCACATCCGTTAAAGTTTTACTTGAATCAGGAATATATTTCCAAAGTTGAGCAGAATCCAAAACATGTCTTTTTTGAAGATCAGGGATAGTATTTTTTGAAATTAAATTTACATGTTTTTGCCATTCAAGCAAAACTTTGATATATTTTTCAATATCTTGTTGTGATTCCTTTAAAACTTTTTCAAATTGTTTCACGTGAAACATTCCCCTCATCTGATTGTTAAGATAAGGAGATTATAAATAAATTAAAATAAAAAAACAATAGTTTTAAAAATAAAATTTTACAGTATTTTTTGAACAATTACTTTTTTCTATATTTTTTGCACCAGCAAAATGATTATCAAAACTATTACAGAGTTTTTCTTCTACCCGATTTAAAGTGATAGAAAATCCCCCATTTGATTCAGATTTAGCCGAAGCAGGATACCCAGCAATAGAAAATGTTTCACGTGAAACATTTTGAGGATTTGACAACATAAGTGTTTGAATTTCAATATTTTTTATTTGTAATTCTTGAGCAATTTTATTCTTTTTTAATTGAAAATTAGCTGTATTATATCCTTTGACAGATTGAGCAGTCATCATTCCGTCCACAGCCATACTTCCCATTAGGTCAATCATTTGCGCTGAAGTAGAAAGTGATGTACCCAGTATTAGTAAAAATAAAATCATATCTCCCCCCATATTGGATTTTTAATTTTTGATAAAAATTCTGTGTGGGCAGATTCTTCCGTTGGATCTAAATTCCACTCACGTACAGGAAATGTTTCACGTGAAACATTTTTTAAATTATGACTAACTGTTTGATTTTGTTGTTTTTTTTGAGTGGAAGAAAAATTTAATTCCCGATTTGTAATCAATTCCAGATACACGTCAGCCAATAATTCTGAGTCCAACAAAGCCCCATGGACCGTCCGGCGCGAAGCATCCACTTTATAGCGCTTGCATAATTCATCCAAGTTCACTCTTGCCCCTGGAAATTTTTTCCGCGCAATTAATAATGTATCAATGACAGGATTTGGTAATTCTGCTTTTCCACAGGCCTTTAATTCGTAATTCAAAAAATTCATATCAAAGGCGGCATTATGGATCACAAGCGGCGTATTTTCGCCAACGAAGGCCAAAAAATCATCTGCAATTTCTTCAAATAATGGCTTGTCAGACAAAAATTCTTCCGTCAAACCGTGCACAGCTACAACTTCCTGGCTGATAGCGCGCATTGGATTAATGTATTGATGATACGTCTTTCCGGTCGGTAAGTGGTTTTCCAATTCCACACACCCAATTTCAACAATCTTATCCCCCTTTTCGGGATTCAGTCCTGTTGTTTCTGTATCCAAAACGATTTCACGCATAAAGGCTCCTTCTAAGGTATTTTAACAAAAAATGCCTATAAAAGCAAGATTTATGTTGCGCTTTTGATTTTTATATGGTAGTGTAATTTTGAATCAAGCAGGTGCTTGGTTCGGCTGGGCGTAAGACCCCTGCAAAGTTGCTGATAAAGCGTAAAAACTGCCTTTTAGTTCAAAGGACTGGAAGGCAGGTAATAAAGGGCCTTTCAGGGCTTTTAATAACTGCGCATAACTTTGTAATGTCTTAACTTCCAGTCGCTGATAGCGACTTTTTTTAACATTTAACGAAAGGAAAAATAAAATGAGTAAAAGTCAAAAGAAGAACGAACAAGGACGGTCCATGGTGGAAATGCTGGGGGTTTTAGCGGTGATCGGTGTCTTGAGTGTCGCAGGCATTGCAGGGTATAATACAGCCATGCGGTCACACAAAGCCAATGAAGTTTTGAATGCAGCCAGTATGTTTTATGTGCTAGCAAAAGCCCAAAATCAGGGGAATGGTCCAAGTGGTAATATAAACTATGCTGATGTGGGTGGTACAAATCCATCAGGGGCAACCCTCACCTACACAGACAATGCTTTCACCATCACTTTCACGGATACGGATGATTGCACCATGGCCGCGAATAAGTTGGGTGACAAGGCAACTACTGATTGTACCAATAAAAAATTAACCGTTAACTTCGGGGAAACAACAACATCCCAAACACCAGAAGAACCTCAGGAAGATTTAACAATTGTAGACATGCAAGACGGAAATTGTCCTTCTGGATATAAACCTACAGGGATAGATGATAAGTGTGCTAAATCATTAACAGATGCAGCAAAGCTATGTTCAAGCGGATGCGCGCAAGATACACCACTAGAATATGCTTGCGTTGATTCCAGTTATTGTCTATGATATTTTTCTTGCGTTTCCTTTTGTTTTATGCGATAGTATAGGGCGAAAGGAATTCTTTTATGCCTATCCGATTACTCCCCCAAAATCTTGTCAATCAAATTGCTGCCGGTGAGGTGGTGGAACGCCCCGCCAGTGCCATTAAAGAATTGATTGAAAATGCGATTGATGCGTGTGCCACCCAGATTGATGTGCGCTTGGAAAACGGGGGAAAGACCTTTTTTTCGGTGGCGGATAACGGAAAAGGCATGAGTCAAGAGGAACTGCCTGTTGCCATTCAAAGACATGCGACCAGTAAATTGCCCAAAGATGACCTGTTAGACATCAATTTTTTGGGCTTTCGGGGGGAAGCGCTCCCCTCCATCGCTTCTGTTGCCAAAATGACAATAACCTCACGCACAGCGGATTCGGACACAGGTTGGCGGTTAGAGGTAACGGGCGGCATTACCGAAAAGCCCTGCCCTGCCCCACGCGCCCTTGGGACAACGATAGAGGTCCATAACCTCTTTTACAATGTCCCTGCCCGCCTTAAATTTTTAAAATCCGATCAAAGTGAGCAAGGGGCCATCAGGGAAGTCTTTGATCGCTTGGCGATGGGGAACCCAGAAATTACTTTTTCTTTGGCCACAGAAAATAGGAAACTCGCCCATTATCCCGCAACAGAAAGCCTGTTTGACCGTGTCGCTATGGTAATTGGGCATCAATTTAAAGAAAACGCCCTGCCCGTTCAGGCAGAATATGAAGGGATAAAATTGGCGGGCTTTGTGGGCCTGCCCACCTATACGCGCGCCACCAGTACAGAACAATACTTATTTGTCAATGGGCGCTCGGTCAAAGATAAAGTGTTGTTGGGTGCGATTCGGGGCGCTTATCAAGGTTTAATGGGGCATGGCAGTGAGGGGCACCCTGTCCTTGCCCTATTCCTGTCTGTTCCAAAAGATAAAATTGATGTCAATGTGTCGCCCGCCAAAACAGAAGTGAGATTTGCCGAGGCCGGACGAATTCGGGGATTATTGGTCGCCAGTATCCGAAATGCTTTGGCGGAACACGGGCAAAAGACCGCAAGTACCATTTCTATCGGGGCTTTGGATACCTTTATTCCCCGTGAAACACCTATGGCCTATTCGGCACCGGTGCGTCATACGCCTGTCCAACATACTTTCAATTTACAGGACTCTTATCAGGTTAAAAAGGAAGTATCCGCCCCTACCCCCGTGGTTGAGGATGACTTTCCGCCGTTGGGCCTGGCCAAAGCGCAAGTCCATAAAACATATATTATTGCCCAAACAAAAGAGGGCTTTGTGGTGGTGGATCAACACGCGGCGCATGAACGGCTGACCTATGAAAAAATGATGGCCAATTTTGGCGAACACCCGCAAACACAACTGTTGTTGGTGCCTGAAATTATCGATTTAAAGCCGGAAGAAGTGGCCCTATTAAATGCGCGTGCGCCCGAATTAAAAGAAATGGGCTGGGTGATTGATCCCTTTGGGGCGGATTCTGTGGCGGTCAGGGAACTCCCTGCATTACTTGATAAAACAGATATTCAAAAGACCATTCAAGATTTGGTGGATACCCTGCGCGCCTTTGATGATACCGTTTTATTAAAGGATAAAATGAAAGATATTTGCGCGCGCATGGCGTGCCATGGATCGGTCAGGGCCGGGCGTGTTTTAAATCTTGATGAAATGAATGCCCTTTTGCGTCAAATGGAGGCCTGTGGCACCTCAGGTCAATGTATCCACGGGCGCCCCACCTATATTGAACTCAAATTAAAAGATATTGAAAAATTGTTTAACCGATAATATCGGTTGTGCAATTTTTGGTAGAAACTGTACCCAAAATATTATGCTCCATCATACACTTTTCAACCTTTAAGTCCCCTGATTTTGTACGCGAAATATTGGTGACATAAGGCCCGGCATAGGTGCACCCTGTCAAAACAAACACGATAAAAATTAAAAATAGTTTTTTCATCATTATACTCCTTAAATAAAATTTAAACCACCCCAAAAGTGGTTGGAGATAGGAAACTACTCAATAAATAGTGCCACCTATTCAAGACAAAGCCCCTTATTTAGCGGCCATCCAACCGGACTTTACCGATTGAAGATCTTCGTCCTGCTGGACGTATTGAGAGAGGCTATGATACCCCACCCTTCCGGGCAAGGCTATTCTAACACAAACAAATATAATTTGCAAGACAATAATGAGAGTGGATAACTTTGGGATAACTGGGGATAACTTGGGATAAAAAAATTTCATCAAAATATTTTTCAGAATTTATTCTTTTTTATACACAGATAAAAAGAAGAATTTTTCAGCCTTATACGATTCGCCCATCAGACCTTTTATTGCCCTAAAAAAAACGATTCGTTTTAAACTTAAAATTCCTGTCAACAAAAATAAGAAAAAGTTTTCCACATTATCCACAGGGCTACTAAAACAACTATATTTATTATATAAAAAAGGAAAATTATTTTTCCGGCTCAAGATGAATCATAATCTCAGCTTCTGGGTAAATTTCGTGAATCAGGCCTTCGGCTCTATCAGCAATGATATGTGCTTTGGTAAGAGGCATTTGCCCATCCAGAATCAAAGTCATTTGGATGAACATTTGTGTTCCTGATAAACGTGTCCGTAAATCCTGAATGGATTTCACTTCTTTTAAAGTGTGGACTTGTGATTTTATTTTTTGCCCAACTTGTTTCGGCAGTTCTTCATCCATCAACATCGCCACCGAAGCGCGCAAAATATAAAAGCTGCTTTTTAATAAATACAAGCTGACACCAATTCCGAATAAGCTATCCACCCATCCAATAGCAAAAGTGGTGCTGAAAATCAAAGAGGCTAATACGCCCAAATTCATCATTAAATCGCCGTTATAATGGGCATTGTCGGCTTGGATAGAAAGCGAGCCTGTCTGGCGCACGACAAAGGCTTGAAAACGTGTGAGAAGGACAGTTAAAATTAAAGTGATAAAGATAATCCCAATGCCCAACAGGGAATGCGTTGGGCTTTCATGACGCCCCAAATGCAGGGCGGATTCAAAGGCTAATAAGAAAGCGGAACCCAATAAAATCAGTCCTTGAATAAGGCTGCCGATTCCTTGCGCTTTTCCATGGCCAAAGCGGTGTTCTTTGTCGGCCGGTTGCACGGATTGACGGACGGAAACAAAATTGATAAAAGAAGTCATTAAATCTTGGATGGAATCAAACAGGCTGGCCAATATTGCGACGGAAGCCGTCATAAAAAAAGCCACTGTTTTTAACAAAATCAAAATGCCTGCCGTTAAAACGGAAGCGACGGATGCCCACATCATCAATTTATTTTTATTTGTCATTTTTCTATATTAGGTCTTTTTTTTATAAAAAGCCATAGATTTTTTGATTAATCCATCCTATATTATAAAATAATATGTAAGGAGTTTAAAAAAATGGCAAATTTATATGAGATGTTAGGGGTATCTAAAACTGCCTCAGATGATGAAATTAAACGGGCGTATCGGAAATTAGCGCGCACTCTGCATCCGGATGTGAACCCCGATAAAAAGGCGCAGGAAAAATTTAAAGCCGTAACAGCGGCGTATGAGTTACTCTCAAATAAAGATAAGCGCCGGCGCTATGATGCAGGGGAAATTGATGAAAAAGGTAACCCTACCCCGTTTGGTTCAGGCTTTTATGATCGGGGTGGTGCCGGGGGTTTTAATGGCTTTAACGGGCGCACCTATCGTCAAGGTAATACCACCTATACCAATATCAATCCGGAAGATTTGGCCAGCATGTTTGGGGGGATGGGCGGTGGCTTTAATTTTGCCGACCTGTTTGGGATGGGGGGCATGTCCGGTATGCAAGGTGGCCGGCGGTCCTATCAACCCCAAGGGCAAGATGTGCAATATAACCTGCAGATTCCCTTTGATTTAGCGGTGACAGGCGGTGAAACAACCGTTCGTCTGGCCAATGGCAAGCAAGTGAAAGTGAAGGTGCCCTCAGGTGTGGTGGATGATGCGGTTTTACGCTTGCGTGGGATGGGTGAAATGGGGGGCGATGCCTTGATTAAACTCAAAGTGGGGGCCAGCAACCTTTATACCCGTCAAGGCGACAACTTGGAAATGAGTATCCCCTTGACTTTAAAAGAGGCGGTGCTGGGGACAAAAATCGCTGTCCCAACCCCGTCGGGCGAAGTGATGGTAAAAATTCCGCCCATGAGCGGCGGGGATAAAACGCTTCGTTTAAAGGGAAAAGGGGTCGCTGGGCGTGGGGATTTATTGTTGAAACTTGCCGTAGTTCTGCCCAGTTCTGACAGCGATTTAACGCGCTTTGTGAAGGATTGGGACACCACACAAAAAAATCCCCGTTCGTTTTAAGGTTGTCTTTTTGTTATTTTTTTATCAGCGCTTTTTTATAAAAGTGTAAGTATTTTGTTTGACATTTAAAATAATTTTGATTATTCTGAAGTGGCACTTGGCAAGGGCCAATGTGCCGGATTTGAAAAGTCCGTATAGTGTTGTCCGTCCTGTATTGGATGGATGACCGTCCAATATAATGAATAAACGGTACTGTCACTATACAGCTTTTCAACATCCGTCCACTTTTAAAAGTGGAATTTTTTGTTGTCAATTAAAATGAAAGGATGAACAATGGACAAATTATTAAAAAAAGAAAAGAATTTAAATTCGATTTGTCATTCTTGCGTAAGCGAGAATCCGGCAGGAAATAAGGTCCTACATACCGCT
>DFKU01000003.1 GCA_002373615.1 Alphaproteobacteria bacterium UBA3637
CAGGTGCGAGTCCCGCAAGGGGTGGAAGTTCGAGTCTTCTTCAGGGCACCAAATTAAAAGCAAAGCCTCTTGAGTAAGAGGCTTTTTTTTATTTTTCTAAATTCAAAAAAACATTTTCTTCCTTAAATGTCCACATAGCCCCTGTGGCAGGATCCACAATCAACATACCAATCAATCCGCCAAATAAAATATTGGCCCAATACCAGCCATTGATGCGTGTATCCAATATCTTTTCATCGGCAGCATATCCTTGTTTTTCAGAATGAATAGTGTAAGTTTCGCCAGAAAAATAGCCTCTTTTTTTCTTTAAAGAAACAGAGGCTGGAACAATTCCAGAATAAACAACCATCCCTTCTTTGTTGGTAATTTTAAGATTCGCCTTTTCAACATTGCTGTTAAAAGCAACTGTTTCATAGGGAGAATCTACAATTGAACAACAACCCGATAGCAATAAAAAACTTCCAAGTATTAATCTTTTCATAATCAATTTCCTTTTTTAAAAAAATATATCGCTTGACGAGAGCGACTGGAAGTTAAAGTCTATCAATAATAATAGTGTACCTATTTGACCAGAGGCCTTATTCAGTACCTTCCAGTCATTGCTGGAAGATCCCATACCAGGACAATTATTGAGAGGACTTTAACCCTCTGGAACGGACGTCACCCCATTCCGTCTTTAAAGATACCATTTTAAAAAAAATTTGTCAAACAAAATATTTAATTCACACCTAAAACGAAATTTTTTGAAACAATTTTTTAAAAAAAGAAAAAATATCCTAAACAGACATAAAAAAGCACTTGACAAGAAAAAAGAATATGTTTAGACTAACGTTCAACAGATGATAAACTTATAAGAAATGGGGAAAAAATGAAAATGTATGAAAATGGTCGTTCGATGGTGGAAATGTTAGGTGTTTTGGCCATTATCGGTGTTTTATCTGTGACGGGAATTTATGGGTACACTTTGGCAATGCGTAAGTTCCGCGCGAATGAGATCTTGAATACAGCCAATATATTGGCTATTATGGCCGATAGTATGGATCAGGGCCAAGGAGGATGTGTTAAATTATCTGCTTCAGACCTGCCAAAACCAGCCGGCGTAAAAGAAATGGTCGCAGAAAGAGAAGCCGGAGAAACAGAGGTATGTATCGAACTCGATCCGAACGAAACAGAAACTGTTTGCCCTGGTTCTGAACTCAAAAGTAGTAGATGTGGTAATGATTCTTGCACTTGCTCTGGCGACGAATAGGAGGCCTTATGAAAGTTTTATCTGAATCCGGAAGTACTTTTTCAAAAACGGTTATTATTTTGAGTTGTATTGGAATGTTAGCGGCCTATGGTATTTATTGGGCCCAAAAAGCTTTGGACAATATTTATGCCGATGACATTATCAATAGTGTTTGGGAAAAGGCCAAAGAAGAAAAAAAGAGAATTGATCCCATTGATACAGAAGAGGAGGAAGAAGATGATGGCAGGTCTTATTCCCGCCAAATTGAAAGAAAGGGTTTTGGCTTTTCAATCGCAGAAGGGTCAACCCCTGCTTTAATTAAAGTCAATACTGAAAAGAAAGCCATAACGCCGGGGGTTTGTAGGGCTTTAAAAAAGAAATTTAAAGAAAGTATGTGGTGGGACGCCTTTACAAAGGTTGTCGTCGTAGACAGAATGGGCGACGAAAAAACAGATGTGCTGATTTATGATTGTCCTCATGAAAAAATCCCAACTTTACGCTTTTACGCAAAATTTGCAGATACTCAAGAACCAGAAACAGAAGAAGCTCAGGAAGAAGAAATTACCTCAATTAGTCCAGCATTACCGCCGCCAGCCCCTGTTTCGGTTCCTTCTTCTGCACCAACCAGACGAGTTCCTGTCCCCTCTTATACAAGGTCAGCGCGAACAACTTGCCCCAGCGGCACATCTGCCAGTGGACGTGGAGGAATTGCAACAACGGGATGTCGGTGTAATTTGGTTGGAGAATCTTGGAATGGGCGCAGCTGCGAAATGAAAGCCTGTCCTGAAGGAAGTTCAAGAAATGTTGCCAATAAAGGGGAAAGAACAAATGTATCCGGTTGCATATGCAATAATGCTACCCCTGTTTGGTTAGCTTTAAAAGACGTTTGCGTAGCAAATTGTCCCGATGGAAGGGTATTAGATAGAGCGACTGGAGCCTGTCTGTCAAATAAAAATAACCAAGATTGTCGCTGGGGGGTTTGCCAAACCTGTGAAGGAAATGGTATTCGCCAAAATATCAATAAAGACCAAGTTTGTCAGGTTGCAGGTTTGAATGGTCTGTGCAATGGAAACGGAACCTGTTATCCAACAGAAGGACGTAAATGTTCTTCGGTCAGAGGATGCCCCAATGGCGAATTTTGTAACTATGGAGGAAATTACAATTCAACCAAAAAGCAAATTGGTAAATTTGGTCAAACACCTAATGTGTGTCAAGTGGTCAATGCTGAAGAGTTTACCTATAAAAAAGTGACCTATTATTACAACTCTGAAGAAGACCTAAAGGCATGGTGTCGCGCGGCCAATAACAAGCCAAATTGCCTGTGGGGATACTTATCCAAATCTGGGGCCATCAGCTGGTGCACCAGTTTAGGGAAGCGTTTATTGACAAAAGCCGAATTGGCAAGCGTATGGAATGAACTGAAAAAAGAGCTGCCGCAAACCTATAAAGGCTATGCTTATTGGGTGGAAGAAGGCGTTTGGATCGAAGATTTCAAAGGAAGACGCAGTTTCGGTAACAGTCACCCTGATGGTTATGGTGGCCGCGGCGGTGTCGTCTGCAGATAAAGAAAAGAACGATGTGTCCAAAATTCAAACCTAAATCTATTTTAATTACCGGGGCTTCCAGTGGAATTGGAAAGGCTTTAAGTTTGCAATACGCGCAAGATGGGATTGTTCTTCATTTATGTGGGCGCAACGAAAATCGCCTAAAAGAAGTGGCGAATCTATGTGGGGAAAAAGGGGCAAAAGTTTTTACTTACCTGTTTGATACAACGGATGAAAAAGAAGCACAAAAAGCCATTTTATCGGCGCACAAAAATAAGCCGTTGGATTTAGTGATTGCCAATGCCGGGGTTTCGGGGGGTGTTTTGGGAACAGATGAAACACCCGTTTCCACGCGTCAAATCATGCAAACAAATGTGTTTGGTACATTGAATACAGTACTGCCCGCTATTGAGATGATGAAAAAAAGAGGGGGACAAATTGCTTTGGTGGCCAGCCTGGCCGGATACCGTGGTATGGGCAGTTGTCCCGCCTATTCCGCCAGCAAGGCCTGTGTGAAAGCGTTTGGGGAAGCACTTCGGGGGCAACATAAATATAAAAATTTACATATCACAACCATTTGCCCCGGTTTTATTGAAACACCACTGACCGATAAAAACAGGTTTTACATGCCCTTTTTAATGAAAGCAGATAAAGCAGCCAAACTGATAAAAAAACGCTTGGAAAGGGCCCCTGCCCTGATTGCTTTTCCGTGGCCGATGGCCTTTGGTGCTTGGCTGGGTGGGGCACTGCCCACATGGATTGCCTTGCCTTTATTCAGTTTGTTTCCCAAAAAAGAAAAATAAAAGTGGACAAGTACGGCAAATTTTGCTAAACTATCCTATATTTTTTAAGGAGGTTCCAAATGAAGTGGACAAAGAAAAAGAAATGCGATGGCTGTGGAACAGAAAACGAATGTTCTGATTGCAAAAAATATCAAGATAAAGCCTTTGAATTAGAGGTGGATGAAGAATTACAACAGGAAAGATTAGCTGAATTTTGGAAAAAATATTCTTGGGTCATTTACGGAGGCGTTACTGCTGTTTTATTGATAACCGCCGGCGCGGAATGGTATCGTGCCCATCAAAAAAAGGTACGCTTAAGCGAATCTGATTCCTTTGAACAAGCAAGTCTTTTGATGCATGAGGGGAAAAATGAAGAAGCCCTAAAAGCCTTTGAAGTCCTTTCAAAATCTGGAAAAACAGGATATCGTGTGTTGGCTTTGATGAATTTAGCCGATATACAAATGAATTTGGGGCAATCTGAAGATGCCATAAAAACAATGAAAACTATTTTAGATACAACGGACAAGTCAGATCCTTTGTATTTAGTGACTTCTTTAAGTTATGTAGGAAAACAAGTGGATTCATCAAATGCAGATGAATTATTGAAAGTGTTGGAACCTGCTTTACAAAATGAGGCTTTTCAAGGGCTGGCCACCGAGTTGGCTGTGCCATTGTTGATAAAACAAGGGAAAAAAGCTGAGGCTAATGTCTTAATTCAAAAGGCCATTTCGAATCCGATGACATCTGATGGCTCAAAAGCCAGATTAAACGCTTTGAAGGGAGAGTAAAATGAAACGTATTGGGGTTTTATTATTGGGAACTTGTTTGATATTGGGGGCATGCTCGGACACCAAAAAGATTGCCCCAAAAGAAGGGCGAATTGCGGTGTTGGCAACTGAAGAAACCGCTCAATCCAGTGAAAAGGTGCGTTTAGATAAGGCCGCCAATATTACCCAATGGACGGCCCCAAACACCAATACCAGAAACAAAATGCCTGCCCTTTCCTTGAAAAATACAAAAGAATGGAAAGCAAAAGGAGCAGAAGGCCGAGGCAAAAACGATTTGCCAATGGTTAGCCCTGTTGTAATGGGGGATAAAGTCTATACTTTGGATAATGAAAGCCAAGTGTTTGCACGAAATGTAAAAGAGGGAAATGAATCGTGGCACGCCGTTTTAGGAACAAAATTGCAAGGGGTTGGTTTAACGGCCAATAAAAATTTTGTTATTGCCGTGGATGAAAACGGAACGGTGAAAGCCTTTAATACAAAGGGAAAAGAGCTGTGGAAAAAGGAATTTAATACCCCCTTCAGAAATGCCCCGTTGTTGAACGAAAATACACTTTATCTGTTATCCGCCAACAATGATTTATGGGTATTAAATGCCAAAACCGGGGATGAAAAATGGCGCTATAAAACAACTGCTCCCTTAACCTTATTGCAAGGAATGGGGCGCCCTGCTTTGTCGGGTAATGTCTTGGTCGTACCGTTTTCAAGTGGTGAGGCTGTGGCCTTTGATGCCGATTCCGGCACTTTGTTATGGATTCAAGATTTAGTGGGTGAAAAAGTCTTTAATGCAGTAGCAGGCCTCACACAAATGAGCGCTTCGCCCGTAATTGAAAATGGGATTGTTTATTTGGTGGGACATGGAGGAAAAACCATGGCTGCCAATTTAAAAACAGGGGAAAGCTTGTGGCAATTGGCGCGCGGTGGCAAAACAACACCCCTCATCAGCGGAAATGCCTTATTCTTTGTGGACAATGACAATAATTTAGTCGCCCTCAATAAAAAAAGTGGCAAACTTTTTTGGGAAACAAAATTGGACAAGGTCGTTTGGAAAGGCCCTTATTTAGTGAATGAAAAGTTGGTTTTATTCGCCGATGAAAAAGGCATTTTAGTGGATCCGAAAAACGGAAAAGTAACACCATCCGAAAAAAGAATTGCAGGGTCAACACCGGCCTTTACGAATGAGGGTGTGTATTTCATGGGCGATAATGGTGCGCTGTATCATTGGGGGAACATTTAGATGAAAACGGTTGCGATTATCGGACGCACAAATGTAGGAAAATCAACCCTTTTTAATAAGCTGTGTCATACAAAAAAGGCTTTAGTGCATGACAGGCCCGGGGTCACGCGCGACAGAAAAGAAGGGACAGCCACGCTGGGAAATAAAACTTTCCGCGTGATTGATACGGCGGGTCTTGAAAAAGAATCAGAGCTGGCAAAAGCCATGTGGCGGCAAACGCAACTGGCCATAGATGAAGCCGATATTTTATTGGCGATGGGCGACGCCAGGACGGAGATTTCTGCTTTGGATACCCAGTTAGCAAAAGAGGTCAGAAAAGCACATAAGCCCACCCTGTTGGTTGCCAATAAATGCGAAGGGGAAGCGCAGCGTGTGGGGGCCAATGAGTTTTACAGGTTGGGACTGGGGGAACCAATTTTACTTTCCGCTGAGCACAAGCGTGGTTTTGATGAATTGACACGAAGATTATTGCCTCTGTTGGCCGGAGATGAGGAAAAAGAAGAACGGGGTGAAAAGCCTTTAAAATTAGCAATTGTGGGGCGTCCAAATGTGGGAAAATCAACCCTTATCAACAAATTATTGAACGAGGAAAGATTGCTAACGGGACCCATGGCAGGCCTCACACGCGACGCCATCACAGTCAAATGGAATTGGGAAGGAAAGCCTATTTTATTGACGGATACGGCTGGGTTGCGCAAATTCGGAAAAATTTCAGATGATTTGGAAAGACTTTCCGGATCAGACACCAAAAATGCAATTGACTTTGCCGAAGTGGTGATTTTGGTTTTGGATGCAGGGCAGCCCTTGGAAAAACAGGATTTAGCCATTGCCAGTAAAGTTTTAGAAGAAGGGCGGTGTTTGGTATTGGCCGTCAATAAATGGGATACGGTTGAAAACCCGCGCGAAACAATGCGTTTGATTCGTGAACGGTTGGAAGAATCGCTTCAACAGGTAAAAGGCCTGCCCTTGATTCAAATTTCTGCCAAAACCGGAAAAGGCATCAAAGAAATGATGAAGGCGGTGTTTGATGTATATGCCCTGTGGAATAAGCGTGTGCCGACACATAAGTTGAATTTATTTTTAGCAGATATTAAAGTCGCACACCCTACCCCACTGGCCAAAAATGGGCGTCGCGTGCCGTTAAAATATATGACACAGGTGAATGCGCGCCCACCCACTTTTGTGATTTTTACCTCCAATCCTGACAGGTTGCCGGATTCCTATATTCGCTATATTTCCAATGAGTTGAGGGCGTGTTTTGGTTTGGTGGGGGTGCCCATTCGCATCAATTTGCGCAAACGCGAAAATCCCTATGCGGATAAAGAATAAATTTTTTTAAAATAGTGCTTGCCAAGTTTTTCAAAATAGGATAAGATGAAGTTGAAGCGGTTTGACGACCGTTTCAGCGGATTATAACCCCGCATCATGTTAACTAGAGTGTCAGCTGACTATCTAAGCTGACAGATTGCCGAAGGCCAAAGGGCCGGATGGCAGTCGAATAGCCATTGCGGTCAATAGGCTGCACTGTTCACTTTAGTTGCAGGGTTATACATCCGGTCGCTTGTTTCAAGGCGACATTTGTTTAACCCAAAAATTAAAGGAAAAAGAAAATGAGTAAATTGAATTATAAAAATATCGAAAATAATAAGGACTTATATTCTGCTGGATCCTCGGGTTCAGCTAACGCTGCCCCAAGGATGACAGAGTG
>DFKU01000076.1 GCA_002373615.1 Alphaproteobacteria bacterium UBA3637
GCTGCCTCGCACCCCGCATGTCCCCCACCCACAACAATAACGTCATACCCCTTTTGCATCTTATGCGAAACTCCGTTCTTGTTGTTCTAAAAGGGACATTTCTTGTTTTAGTTTCTTTTCTCGTTTAGTCAATATTGTGTGTGTCACAACATCTGTGACAGCAGTCGATATACCAACCCAACGAGCAGCATCTCCAACTTTTGAATTAGGAGAATAACAAAAAGCACCCAAAGCTGCCATATAAAGCAATAATGATGCACAGGAACTTTTAAATTGGAGATCAAGATTTTTTACTAACTTTTTATTGACAGAAAGTTGTTGTTGATAATTATCCCGTTGCTTTTCTAATTTCTGTCTTTTTTGTTCTATTTGATTCAAAGAGATAAAACCACCCTCTGGAGTTTGAATAAAAATATCAATTTGTGGTGTTTTCTTTTCTTGTTTTGTGGGTAAATAGTACATGATTATTCCTTTCCTTGGAGAATTATTATACACCATTTACCCAAATAAATCAATTTATTTTCCTATACAAAAATCGCGGAAGATAACGTCCAAAAGTTCGTCCACATCGATGCGCCCTGTAATGCGACCTAAGCTGCGGGCGGCCAGACGTAAATCCTCGGTTTTAAGTTCCAGTTCAGGGGCGGATAAGGCGTCTTGTAAATGCGCCACACATTGGGTCAAGGCCACACGATAGCGTTCGCGGGTAATAGCAGCCCCCCCAGCAAAAGAATCCGTTAAAATGTTCTTGATTTCGTCCCAGAGGACGGTAATCCCTGCGCCTGTTTTGGCCGAGATAAAATGCGCTTTTGCGGTCGGTTTCTTTTTTAATAAATCTGATTTATTCCAAAGAGTTATCACATGTTTTTTATCCAAAGCTTTGGGGAGTTTTTTTAGGGTCGGATAATCGGCTGCATTTTGAATATCCAAGATGAGGTCGGCGCTTTCGGCGCGTTTCACCGCACGGCGAATCCCTTCAGCCTCAATTTCCTCATTTGACTCACGAAGTCCCGCCGTATCGGCCAAAATGACAGGGAATCCTGCCACATCCAAATGCGCTTCCACAATATCGCGTGTGGTGCCGGCCGTTTGCGACACAATGGCAACTTCGCGCTTAGTAAGGGCATTGATAAGGGAAGATTTACCCACATTGGGCACACCCAAAATCGCAATTTGAAAGCCCTCACGCAAGCGTTCCCCACGACGATTGTCCGACAAGTGCACATTGATTTTTTGAATGAGGTCAGCAATATCGCGATTGATTTCCTGTTCTTTTTCTGGTGGAATTTCTTCCTCAGGAAAATCAATAAAAGCCTCGGCATAGGCCAAGTGGTGCACCAGTTGTTTGCGCCAGCTTTCATAAAGCTGACCCAAATTGCCATCCAATTGTGCAAGGGCTTGTTTACGCTGCTCTTCCGTTTCGGCATGCACCAAATCCAAAAGGCCTTCGGCTTCGGTCAAATCCATTTTTCCGTTGATGACAGCGCGGCGGGAATATTCACCCCTTTCGGCAGGACGAAGGCCAGAGATTTCAGAAAGGGCCTGCATAATCGCTTGAATCACACCCCTGCCCCCATGGACTTGTAGTTCTGCCACATCTTCACCTGTAAAACTGTGAGGGGCTTTGAAATATAAAATCAGGCCCTTATCCAATATTTTATCGCCCGATTTGATGGGACGAAAATAGGCATAATTGGGCTTAGGATTTTTGAGATTGCAGAGTTTTTCCAAAACAGTTAAAACCTGTGGACCTGAGACACGAATGACCGCCACCCCTGCGGTACCAAGACCTGAGGCCAATGCATAAATGGTATCACCAGATTGATACATTAAATCCCCTCCAATGCTTGATAGATGGCGCCTTTAAGTTCTGGGATCCCAAGTCCCTTTTCGGAACTGGTTAAAATAATTTCAGGGTAGCAGGCAACGTGTTCTTTACCCTGCTCAAGTGTTTTTTGGAAAATTTCCTTTTGTTCGGATTCTTTGAGTTTATCAGCCTTTGTAAGAATAATTTGATAGCTGACCCCAGAACGATCCAACATAATCATAATATCCGAATCCACTTTCTTAAGGCCATGGCGCGCATCAACAAGGAGAAAAACACGCTTTAATTGGCGACGCCCGCGCAAATAAAAATGAACCAGTTGTGTCCAATTTTGAACAAGCGCCACAGGGGCATTTGCAAAGCCATAACCCGGCATATCCACCAAGCAAAAGCGAGTACCGAGTTTGAAAAAGTTGATTTCCTGGGTGCGCCCCGGGGTAGAACTGGCACGCGCAACAGGCTGACCCGTCAAGGCGTTAATAAGCGAGGATTTCCCCACATTAGAACGCCCTGCAAAGGCAACCTCAGGAAGCAAATCCCGTGGAAAAGCCTCCGGCGTATTCGCCCCACGCAAAAAAGCGACCGGACTTTTAAACAGCTCTTTGCCTTTTGTTTCAAATGCCATCAGCCCACCTTTTTAATAATATATTTTTGTTGGGCAATGGAAAGAAGATTGCTCCATGTCCAATAAATCACAAGCCCTGCCGCAAATTGCCCCATCATAAAAGTGAAAATAATCGGCATAAATTTGAACATGTTGGCTTGGGCTTTGTCAGTCGTAGGGGTGGGTGTCATCTTTTGTTGGATATACATAGTAAGCCCCATAATGACCGGCAGGATTCCGATATTGAGGAAACTGGGGACGGGCCAAGGTATGAGCCCGAACAGGGTAAAGACAGAGCTGGGGTCCGGCGCGGATAAATCTTGAATCCAGCCAAAGAACGGGGCTTGTCGCATTTGAAGCGAAACAGACAAAACTTTATAAAGCGCGAAAAACACCGGAATTTGGATAAACATGGGCAAGCATCCGCCGGCCGGATTAATCTTTTCGCGTTTATAAAGCGCCATCATTTCCTGTTGCAGTTGCATTCGGTTGTCTTTGTAGCGTTCCTGAAGCTCTTTCAGCTGTGGCTGGACTTTTTTCATTTTGGCCATGGAAATGTAGGACTTGGTAGCCACAGGCAAAAGAGCCAAGCGCAAAAGGGTTGCAAAAATTAAAATCGCCAAACCCATATTCCCTACCAGCGCATAAAGCCACTGTAAGATAAACAAGAAGGGCTTTGTCAAGAAATAGAACCAACCAAAATCAATCGTTAAATCAAACTTGGGAATATTGTAAAGCGTCATATAATCGTTGATGAGGTTCAATTCCTTGGCGCCCGCAAACAAAAGAGTTTTACGGGTAATTGTTTGCCCCGCGTTCAAAAGAGTTTCTTTTTCTGTAAAAGTCGTCGCATAATTTATATCATCTTGAGAATCGGTGATTTCAAAGGGGATATTATCTTCAGGGATGAAAATCGTTTGCCAATACTTATCCGTCATCCCCAACCAACCATTCGAAGTGGTGTAAGTCACCGTCTTATCTTTGGTATCTTCATATCTTTTTTCTTCCAATTTTTGATTCACCAGTGCCACAAAACCAGTATGAACAGTTGAGCGCATGTCTTCAACAGTATCTTTGGCGCGTGTGATTTTGCCGGATAGGCGCACGGGTAAAGCCCCTTGTCCCAAATTTTTAATCGTATCTGTGATGGTGAACATGTAATGGTCATCCAAAGAAAGGGTGCGAGTAAGTTCATAATCTTTTGTTTTTACGGTAAATGTGGCCGGTTGATTTTGGGTAAGAGAAGTATCCCGCAAAGCCTTTAATGGAATTTCATTTCCTGCGACAGACCAAGCCAGATGCGCCTGATAGGTATTTGAAAGGAGCCTGATATCAGAGGAATCTTTTGCCAAAGTTTCCTTATATTTTGTGAGTGTCAGATTATTGAGTGTCAAGCCATTTCCTTCCCAAGCGCCCGTCACAAAATCATTTTGAAGGGGGATAGGGGGAAGTTTTTCGGAGATAACTGGGGCTGAGATTGTTGTGGTGACAACGGGTTGTTGTGTTTCTTCTTGAATTTGTTGCGTTTCAGGCTGCACTTCTGATGTTTTACGGCTGAATACCTGAAAAGCCATTAAGACAATAATGACCAAAACCAAAGCCAGAAACATATTGTTTTCTTCTTTTTTAATCTGATTAGGTGTTTGACGCATGATAAATCCTTTCTGATATGAATGTGTATTTTACAAAAAAGTTCAATAAAATGCAAGAAAGAAAAAATCCCTCCCTTAGGACATAAGGGAGGGAGAGGTTTAAAACCTACTACCACTCACTCACACAGGGCGGCGTTGCCGTAGCCGCGATTGTCGCGGGTGAAGAGCCTGTTGTAGACGATAACGCCCCACGCGTAGCAGGAATCATAACTTTCCGCTGTCCAATAACTATCAGGCAAAGCTCCGTTATCCCAATAACTGCTAGTGGTGAACTTACTCCATGTGCAAGAAGCACCCTTATTGCAATCAAACAAGCGATTCACGGTGTTATAACTCACTAACTTCATGTCATGCGCTTTACACCAATTGTCAGCCGCCCACCAACTCATATCGCCTGAACTCACCAAGAATGTCTTTGTTTTTGTCGTATCGTTTGGATCTGTATAAGTCGTCTCTCGGCCTGCATCCAATGTTGTGCACGTTCCTTTATCTGGGGCTTCACACTCATAGTTTGTATTTTCCAATTTACAATACTTTGTCGCATCATTACAACTGGCGTTGGTGGTACAACCGCTACTGTTTTTAACGCACGTTCCGGCGACATCTCCGCTGGTCGTGCAGACTTCATCCGTTGCACAACATTCTTTTGTGGCCCCTGAACCACAGTATGTGCCTGTGGTGCATGCTGCTGTGGCGCAATTTGTATCGCTATAGCCCGGATCACAGACACAATCGTCAC
>DFKU01000050.1 GCA_002373615.1 Alphaproteobacteria bacterium UBA3637
AAAATTTATTCATTTTTAAAGCCCCTTAAAACGGGGCTTTTTTTTACTTGACTTTCAATGAAATCTTCACTAGGCTGAAAGGGTATTTTGACAGACGTCAAAATACCGGAACTGAAATTCCAACATTAGAAATCCGTCCTTTGGGCGGATGGTCGCCCAATAAAAAAGAATAAGTGACACTGTTCTAATGCAGTATTTCAGCATCCGTCCACTAAACAAAGTGGAGTTTTTTGTTTTTTAAAAAAGAAAGGATGAAAAATGAACAAAATTGGTAAATTAGAATCAGGTCGTTCCATGATTGAAATATTGGGGATGTTGGCCGTGATGGGGGTATTAGGGATAACCGGTATTTCAGGATATAATTTAAGCATAAATAAGCACCACGCAAACGAAATTATTAACTCCGTATCAAAAATGGCAATTTCAGCATCAGGACAATTTATGACTCAAAATACTTTTTCTTTAAATGAATTTAATCATCGAACCGAAAACGGTTATATTGCATCAGAATTGATTTATGGAAAAGAACCGATTTTTGGTATTCGGATTAAAAATTTACCGAAAGAAATTTGTCAAAAAATTATAGCAACTCATTGGTCATCCCCCAAGGAAATTGCAATCAACGGAATTGTCATAACAGAAGCATCCAAATGTACAAAAAATGCTACTATTGATTTTATTTTTAGCAAAAATTTGGAACCAAGTACGTATGAAATAAAACGATGCCAAAATGATAGCCAATGCAGCGGATGTACCTCTTGTCAAAATTATGTTTGTACAGATGGCTGTGCCACAGGAAAATTGTGCGGAAAAGATATTGAAAATGCTGTTCAAAACACTTGTTGTTCGCAGAGTAATTACCTTGATGGGTTTTGCTGCCGAAAAATTCAAGGAGAATATTGCTTAAAAAATAATGGCGTTGGATGTCCGGTCGGTTATTTTTGGGGAGAATTAAACGAACAAGAAGGATGCTATTCCTGTGATGAAAATGAATTGATTAAAATAACATCCCTGTTCCTAAGCAGCTGTCATGTGTGTGATAACAGAGAAGCTATTTTTGGTCAATGTGTTTTACCTGATTACTGTGGCCCCGGACAAATTTTACACCGTAATAATCAATGTGATGCCTGTGATTCTAATCAACGTTTAAATATTTCTATGGGGAAAGGCAGAACACGAGCACAATCTGTACGGGATTGCATCACAAATTGTGCTGATTACAATCCTAATCGTAAAATTGCCTGCTATCGCACCATTTGGGACGGAACGGGATGCTACTGTTATCCGAATGGTTGTCCAACGGGTTCTTCTGATGTGGAAGAAGAAGGTGTCTGCTTATCTTTACCCGGATATTATTACAATTATTACAATGCTGGAAATTTTTCCAAATGTCCCACAAATCTTTCTGAAATAGACAATTGGCAATATTGTACAGATGAATGCCATTTAGTGTGGAACACTAACACCAATACCTGCTCTTTTCCAACGGATATCAGTGTAATGGACTATCAATGGGGATGCGAAGCAGCCGGAGGTATCTGGTCCGGTGATTCAGATACAAACGGAAAGTGTTTAAGAAAATAACTATTCAAATTTTGTCATTTGACGTTTCACACGCGCGATTTCTTTAAACAGGTTTTTGGGTGAACGAACAGAGCCGATAAAAGAGACTTGGTTTGGGCGGACCGCTTTATCTTTGACCATTTGCATCATAAATTTTAAGACACCATCCCAATAATGATTATAATTCAGAAAAATAACAGGACGGGCCGACCATTCGCCAATTTTAAAGCGCACACCCATTGTGCCAATTTCATCCAAAGTACCCCAACCGCCGGGGGCCACCAAAACAACCTCCGCACGGGTCACCATGATTTTTTTGCGTTCTTCTAAGGTATCCACTAATTTTAATTCGCCTCGTTTAAAAATAGATGGGTCAGCGCATTGTTTTTTTAACAATGGGGGAATCGTCACCCCCAAGACTTTACCGCCGACACTGCGGGCACCACTGTAGGCCGCCCCCATCATCCCAACATCCCCCACCCCATAAATCAAGGTATAACCTTTTGAGGCAATCAGTTGGCCTGTTTGATACACTTTTGAATAACAATCAACCGCAATATCGTAATTAGAACTGCCAAAAATCGCCATGGCGGGCGTGTGTTTTTTCATGTTTCCCCCTTTTATTCTTTGACGACATAAGTTTCGGGATAGGTAGATCCTGTGGGTCTTTCAGGCTTGGAAATCCGCCCGCATCCCGATAAAATAAAAGCCAATATCATAAGACAAAATATCTGTTTCATGGGGATAGTTTAACGCACCCAAAGGAGCATGTCAAGAAAAATCATTCATCCAGATTTGTTTTGAATTCCCCCGTCCCAGAATTACAGAAAAGTTTTTTGGTGACGCGATCGAACATACAGGCTTTTCCCTCGCCTTTGGATGATTCGGGCGAAAGAACGGGAATAAGATGCATTCTTTCTTTATTTGTTGACATATCAATTATTTTTATAGAATAATGTTTTATATATTGCGTTGCACTAGTACTACCTATAACCCAGTCTCCGCTGATTGCATTAAATGTAGGTGTCGCTTTTGTTACTCCATCTATATCAAAATGCTCTTTGTATAATTCATAAATATGATGACCAAATATTGTTGATGCTCCCACTGAACCAGCTGATGAACCAAATCTGATATAAAAAGTATTTTGTTTGCTTCCAACATCAAAATAAGTGTTCGTTGCTTTTGCAATATAGCAATCACCAGTTGCTTCTGTTCTAATTATCTCACTATCAAAAATTATTTTATCTGTTTCTAAAGCTGTTAAACCTGTTTCAATTCTATTACCCTTTGCTTCATAGAGTATTTCCAAATACTGAACTCGTTTACAACCATCTTTACACTTGTGATTTTCTGTATCGCAGACCATACATTCATTTTCGGCGTTGCAATCCGTGTCATCATCACACTCATTGTCTGGTGGTGTGCATTCACTTTCGCACAAGTGCGTTGTGGAACTACATACCCCACAAACACCACAACTTTCATCACATTCACAATACTGTGTGTCGTTTTTCCCCGTCATATCGTTATTATAGATAAACAAGAAGCTGTTGTCTTCATCGCAAGAGGTGATGGGCGTGGTTGGGGTAGTTTCCTTACTCAATCGGCGGATGGGGGTGGTGTCTCCAATGGTGTTTAAAATATTTTGGCAGACGGTTTTTTTAACCCCTGATACCTCTATCCCAAATTGTTTATAAAGCCCCTCTGTTGTCACATCTTCAATAGTTCCGCCAGAAGTTTGATTTGGGGGATTAAATTCAGCCAGTGAGGGTTCGCGTCCATTAAATCCAATTTGCCCTGCCACAATGACCGCTCGGCGTTGTGCTTCTTGAATCAAGGTGTTCGCTCTATTCTTATCCATCGCCACACCATACGCCCAAATTCCCGTAATGGACAGAATACCCATTATCGCCAATGTGCCCAATGTCTCTACTAAACTCCGTCCTGATTCTGTTTTCATTTTTGCCTCCTTTTAAAAGTTAAACAAATACTCACTTTGCAGTGAGTGGATGTTAGAAACTATATAGAAAGTAGATAGTCTTACCTATTCAGGCAGACGCCTCTATTCGGTAAGCATCCACCCCAAAAGGTAGTGAATGCCCAACCAGGGAATTTGGGTTCCCTTTGTCCTTTCTATATGGGCTTCTAAACCCACTATCTGAATGGACCATTCAGACAGGGCTATTATAGACTGATTAGTCTTAAAATTTCAAGTAAAAAATTTACTATTCATAAAATCTTTACTTTTTTTGAATTTCATGCTATAATACACCTTATTTTATCAGGGAAAAGGAAAATTATTATGAATCAAAATATGCGCAATGTCGCCATTATCGCCCACGTGGACCATGGGAAAACAACTTTTGTGGACGCTTTTTTAAAGCAATCCGGCACTTTTCGGGATAACCAACAAGTCGCCACCTGTGCCATGGATTCCGGCGATTTGGAACGCGAACGCGGAATCACTATTTTTGCCAAGTGTACCTCGGTTGAATGGCATGGTACACGCATCAACATTGTGGACACCCCGGGACACGCTGACTTTGGAGGTGAGGTGGAACGCATTTTGTCCATGGTGGATGGCGTGATTGTGTTGGTGGATGCGGCGGAAGGGCCCCTGCCCCAAACCAAATTTGTGGTTGGAAAAGCTTTGAAATTAGGCCTGAAACCCATTGTTGTCATCAATAAAGTGGATCGCGCGGATGCCCGCCCTATGGAAGTCAACAATGAAGTGTTTGACTTATTTGCCAACTTGGGCGCCACGGATGAACAATTGGACTATCCCATTTTGTTTGCCTCTGGGCGTGAAGGTTGGGCCGTGGAAAATTTAAATGACGAGCGCATCAACATTGAACCCCTTTTCCAAAAAATTATTGACCATGTGCCTGCCCCTGTGGTGGATGCCGATGGTCCCTTTAAAATGTTAGTCACCACCTTGCACATGGATCCGTTTGTGGGACGCGTGCTGACAGGGCGCATTACTTCAGGCCAGGTCAAAACAAACCAAATGATTAAAGCACTTGACCGCAACGGAAACGTGGTGGAAACAGCGCGTGTCAGCCGAATTTTGGCGTTCCGCGGGCTCAAGCATCAAGCGATTGAAGAAGGGCTGGCCGGCGATATCGTCAGCATTTCCGGCTTTCAAAAAGCGACCGTTGCCGATACTTTGTGCGACCAAAGTGTGACTGAGCCCATGCAGGCGCAACCCATTGATCCCCCCACTTTGGCAATGACCTTTTCCATCAATACATCACCGCTGGCGGGGCAAGATGGTGACAAAGTGACCTCACGGATGATTTGGGATCGCTTGGAAAAAGAGGCCGAAGGAAATGTGGCTTTACGGATTTCCCGCACGGATACCACCGATGCCTTTGAAGTGGCAGGGCGTGGCGAATTACAGCTGGGTATTTTGATTGAAACCATGCGCCGAGAAGGGTATGAGCTGTCCGTTTCCCGTCCGCGTGTGCTGTTCAAAGAAGAAAACGGCCAAAAGTTAGAGCCCATTGAAGAAGTCGTCGTAGATGTGGATGATGCCTATACCGGTGTGGTCGTGCAAAAGATGAGTGAACGCAAGGCTGAAATGGTGGAAATGACACCCTCCGGTCAAGGAAAGACAAGATTGATTTTCCATGCGCCGTCGCGGGGGCTCATCGGCTATCACAGCGAATTTTTAACCGATACCTGTGGTACAGGCGTGATGAACCGCATATTCTTGGAATACGCCCCCTATAAAGGCGATATTCAAACGCGCCACAATGGCGTGCTGATTTCCACTGAAGGCGGGAAGTCTGTGGCCTATGCCCTGTGGTACATTCAAGAACGTGGCCCCTTGTTTATCGGGGCTGGTGTGGATGTGTATCCAGGAATGATTATTGGCGGTAATGCCAAGATGGGCGATATTGAAGTGAACCCGATTAAAGGGAAAAAACTCACCAATATGCGTGCGGCAGGAAAAGACGAAGCGGTGGCTTTGGTGCCCCCCACGCAAATGCCTTTGGAAGCAGCACTTTCCTATATTGCGGATGATGAATTGGTGGAAGTAACCCCAAAGCACATTCGCTTGCGCAAGAAATATTTGGATGCCAATGATCGCCGTAAATTTGAACGCGGAAGATTGTAAAAAAAGAAAATAAATTTCAAATCCCCCTGCACAAATGGGGGATTTTTTTCTTGCTTTTTATGGGATTTTTCCCTACACTGACATAAAATTGAATGAAAGGTTGTACTATGGATGAAAAAGCAGAATCACAAACTTTTGTTAAGACATTGAAAGAGCTCTATCATTTTTATAAACAAAATTTATTAAAAGAAAATAAGAAAAAGTTTTTTGTCTTGAATGGCGCAATGGCAGCCAGTTCCATTTTGTGCGGTATTTGTATGCCTTTAACATCCAAATGGTCGATCAATGCCTTAACCACGGCCATTGGGAAAGGAGCATTAGGAATTACTTTTCCTTTAGCAGCCGCAACTGAACGTGTCATCAGAAGCATAGATGGTTTTATGGATACTTATATTGATACAGCTTGGGATTCCTTTACTTTTTCAACCGAAAGGCCTTTAGCCCTTAAAAAAACCAGGCAGGCCGCCAACATTCCAGAGGCAGCACAAAAAAAACCATCTGTAGAACTATCACAAAGTGCCAATCAAAGCGCCACTTATGCAACACGGTTATTAACAAGAACCAGTAATTTGGCTTTTCAAATCCCCTATGCAGTAAGCTCTGCTGTTTTGGCAACAGTACTTCACCCTGGTATAGGCGTCACTGCACTTGGCACGTGTATAGCGAATGGTATTTTGACATATAGAAACGCCCAATCAAATAAAAAATCAAATGAAGAATTTCGTCAAATCAATAAAAAATATGCGGCCAGGCAAGTGGATGTTGTAGAGCATTACCAGCGCGTTAAAAATTTAGGTCGGGAAACACCAGAAAACGAAGAATTAACAAGACTCTCACTGGAAGCCCAAGCAGTATTAGATAAACGTAATAAGCGCTTCCGTTTGAACAGAGCTATACAGTTGGGCTTAACCACTTTATCTAACATTGGTATTGGTATTTGGGCTGGGGCAGAGGCTATTAATTCTGGAGATATCGGTACCGCTATGGCTTTGATGTCCGCTGCATCTGGCATGATGTTTTCGGCTGGACGTATTTCAAATATTTGGGGCAACATGAAAGAAACATTGGATTCATGGCGCAACACAGAAAAAGATTTACAATACGATAAATCCCATGATTTAACTTATGGCGATATAACTCCATCCAAAGTACAAGGAAAAATTGAAATCAAAAATGTGAGCTACACATATCCTGCAGAGCCTCCAAAACCCGCTTTAACAGACATCAATTTATCCCTTGGAAATGGGGTAACTGTAATTACAGGTCCAAGCGGTTCAGGAAAATCAACCCTATTGAAATTATTACAACACACACGCGAAGGTGACGGAAACATCACATTAGATGGGGTCCCTTTAACACAATTACCTAAAGGATTTTTAGAGCAACAAATAGCCATTGTGAATCAGCGCCCAGATTTCTTTTCTCATCGGACATTAAAGGAAAACCTGATGAGCGTTTCTTCTTTAGCAAATACTCATTCTATCAAAAAAGCTTTACATAAAGCAGCCTTGGATGGTGAAATTTCATCTGAAGAATATGAAAACAAAAAAATGAATGAACTTTCTGGAGGCCAACAACAACGAGAAAACATCGCAGAATCCTTTTTACAAAATAAGCCCATTATCATTTACGATGAACCCACCGCTAATTTAGATGAAAACAATAAGCGTCGTATTTGGCATAATTTACAACGAGCAGGTAAAGATAAGACTGTTATTGTTGTGACACATGATGTGCGTGAAATTGAATCCGCCGACAGAATTATTTATTTAGAAGGTGGGGCTATTATTCAAGATGGGACACCCGAAAATTTAAAGCAACAAAATGGTCCTGTTTTGGATTTATTTAAGGCCTCTCAAAAGCCTTTAAAGATAAATTCCCAAGTAATTCAATGGGAAGAAAAACAAAAATTATTACAAGGACTTAAAAGTCATAAAAAAAGATTGATTCGCAAAAGATTAAATGAAGTTTTAAGTGGACAAAAAGGTAATTCATAAGAGCAATTCTGCCCGGAAAAAATAAAAAATTGATGGACAATCCAAAGTCAAAAGTATATAATAGGTTAAAACGATATAAATCTTTATTTGAAGGGAAATAAAATGAGTATTTTTCATAAATTAAAAACTTTTTTAAGTCATAAAAATATTTTGCCCTTTTTAGGCTTGGGCATTTCTGTTCAAGCTCCTATCAATTTAATCGGAGGAACATTAAAATGGTGGGCCAGTGATTCAGGATTGAATTTGGCTGCCATTGGTATCTTTGCGGCCGTTACAATGCCTTACAGCTTGAAATTTTTATGGGCCCCTTTTATTGACCAAATCAATTTACCTTTTTCAAAAAGGATGGGGTGTAAACGTGTTTGGTGTTTCGTTTTTCAATTAGGAATACTGGCAGGTTTATTATTTATTTCTTGTTTAAATCCAAAAGTGGATGTTTGGCCACTCTTTTTTGGAAGCCTGTTGATTGGATTTTGTGGCGCCAGTCAAGCATTGACTGTTGATGCTTTGAAAATTGACCTTTTAAAAAAAGAAGAGTTAACAGACGGCACAACCGTCAAAGAATTCGGTGGACGTTTAGGATATTTAGGGGCAACGGCCGGTATGTTCGCCCTGTCCATGTATTTTTCATGGAATACCGCCTATAAAATAGCTTCATTGATGATTCTGATTGGCGTTTTTTCTTTATTCTTTATCCAAGAGCCCCCCAAAAAGCATCAAAAAATCAGCTTTCATACTACCATCAAAATGCCTTTTATGGAATTTTGTCAAAGAATAAACTTACCTTTATTATGCTTATTCATTGTTCTTTATAAACTATGTAATGGGATGTTGGGCAGTATGGCCTATCCTTTTTATAACCAAATTGGATTTACGGCAAAAGACGTATTAGCGGTATCTTCCATTTTTGGAACAATTATGACCGCTTTGGGAATTTTAATCGGGGGCATTATTTTGCATAAAATGAATTTAAGACCCTTGTTATTTGTCTTGGGATGCATTGAAATTTTTACCAGCATTGCTTTTGCCGGATTAGCCGCTGTAGGCCCCAGCATTCCTTTGTTCGTTGTCGTCATCATTTTTGACAATATTATTGGCGGAATTGGCAGCGCTGCATGGGTTGTTTTTATTTCCAGAATGTGTTCCAAAAGTTTTTCAGCAACTCAATACGGTTTTTTGGACGCCCTCACGATGATTCCATTGACTTTGTTGGGGATGCTAAGCGGTTGGTTAGCTCTGCACATGGGATGGCAAAATTATTTTATTTTTACAGGTGCTTTAATGATTCCCGCACTGTGTATGGTGAAATATTGTGATACTTTATTTGAAAAGAAATAAATGCAAGTCAAATACATTGTTTATTGTACAAAAAACGATGATATTCCCAAAGTAGATATTTGGAAAACAACGGGGAAGATAACTCATTCTGAATATGCCCAAAGACACAACATAAAACCTCAAGATATTTCTTCCCAAGGCTATGCGTATTTTAATCCTTTTTTTAAAAAGTGGTTTTTAGAACATTATCAAATGGATGATGGTGTTCCTGCCAGAACCCTGGGAGAATTGATTCAGAAAAAATGCATAGAAAAAAAGGAGCGTTTATATGTAAGGAAAAAACTGTATCAGACGGACTTTTTTAATGATGCTCAATTAAGAAAAGAAACTTGGCAGGATAGACAAAATTTTATGTCCCTTTGTGCACGTGCATTATTGGGCGGTATCAAAAATTATTAGAGTGTCTTCCCCCCCCATATTCAGAACCCGTAGGGCTTCTTCTTGAACAAGATCAGGGGCCCCATTTTTTAAAGCCTGCACTTTTTTTTGTAAAAGTTCTTTTTCTGCTTTTACATTTAAAGCGACCATTGAATGATGCTCATGTTCTTTATGAATTTGTTCTAAACGTAATATTCCACGATTTCCATAAATACCATGGTAAATAAAATAAGCTGTAATCAAAACAGAAACCAGGGGAATCACATGGAAAAAATGTTTCATGTATTTGCCCCTTCTTCTCGCATTTCTTCAGTAAACAGAGTGGCTTGATTTCGCCCATTTTCTTTCGAATGATACAAGGCAATATCTGCTTCTTTCGTCATTAAAGAAATATCTCCATTTTGGGTATTGGTGATCCCCAAGCTGATTGTAATGGGAACACGTGTTTGACCCGCCATAATAACAGCTTGTTCCACACTTGAGCGAATGCGTTCCGCCGCTATTTTTGCCCCTTGAGCATCCGTATTACTGAGGAAAACAATAAATTCTTCCCCCCCAAAACGCGCAATAATATCCGAATCGCGATGAGTTTTATTCAATACATCCGCAACCCGCTTTAAAACTTCATCCCCCATATCGTGCCCAAAAGTATCATTTACGTGTTTAAAATGGTCAATATCCAACATTATCATAGAATAAGGAATTTTTTGACGGATACAATTGGAAAGGGCCATCTGGCTCATCGCTTCGAACTGACGACGGTTATAAAGTCCGGTCAAGGTATCCGTAGAAGCCTCTTTAAAAAGCTTTTCTTCTGTTTGTTTTTGCGTAGTAATGTTTTGTAAGTTCATATAAAGAGCCAGCTCACCATCCAACTCTACAACACGCGCGGATAAATCCAACCAGAGTATATCCCCTGTTTTAGGTGATTTCATTTTAACTTCAAAATTATCTACGATTTTCTTCTGACGCGCCATTTCAATCAATTCATCCCGTTTTTGGGGTTCTGTAAAATAATCTTTTAGGCGAAAATTTGAAATCCCATCTTTTTCCACTTTTAAAACAGAACATGCTATTGGATTAATGTAAATAACAGAATCATCGAGCAATTTTGACACCAAAATAGGAAAGGGGGCAATATCCCAGAATTGAGTCCGGCGTTGCTTTTCTTTTTCAAGATTTTCTTCAAAATCAAGGCAGGTCACTTCCATAAACTTGATTTGAGCCATTAAGACTGAAAGGGAAACACCCCCAAATATAAAAATGGGAAACCAACCTGTTCCAGATATAAAATCAAATTCACGCGCCAGATAATAAAGCGCCAGAACAAAAAAGGCATCCCCTACCCGGTCAAATAAAGAAGTTTTACCAACACTTTTCAACAAATGGAACGAAAAGCCTACAACAACCCAACAAGCTGCCAATGACCAATAAATCAAATTGTATTCAGGAAAATAAATTTTAAATACATGAATAAAAATAACCTGAAGGACAAAAAAAAGAAAAACACAGGATAAAAGCGCAGACATTCCCAACGCACTGACCAACAAACTGACCCCCAAAAAAGAACACCCCAAACTGACTGTGATTCCTTGAATAATTTCATACCCTTTAAATGAAATCAAAAAATTAGGATTTAACACAACCAATGAAGGTAATATAACCATCAAAAGGGTTCCAAAAGCCAAAATATAACAGGCTGTGGATATTAAATGAAACCGCCTTTTTTGGGTTGATCGAATAAAAAACATCCCAAAACATAAGCCCATAATCAAGTAGCCCAGACTTTCTAAGCCATATTGATTAAACCCTTGAACAATAATTTCAGACATTTCTTTAAACATTTTATCTCCTTTCGGGTTAGTTTAGCAAAAATTTTTCAAAAATCAATGAAAAAAAGACTTTTTTCCCATTGCGAAATATGATTTTATGACCCATATAGAATTTAGCAAATGAAAAAATGCGTGAAATTTAACCAAACAAAGGAGTTAAAAAATGAGTAAAATTTTAGGTATTGACTTAGGAACCACCAATTCCTGTATGTGTATTATGGATGGCAAAGATGCCAAAGTATTGGAAAACCGCGAAGGCGCCCGTACGACCCCTTCTATTGTGGCCTTTACAGGCAAAGGGGAACGCTTGGTCGGGCAACCAGCCAAACGTCAAGCCGTCACCAACCCGACAGGAACTTTGTATTCCATTAAACGTTTAATCGGTCGTCGCTTTAATGACAAGATGGTTGAAAAAGATAAAGGCATGGTCCCTTATCATATCGTTTCCGGGGAAAATGGGGATGCCTGGGTGGAAGTGGATGGCAAAAAATATGCCCCCAGTCAAGTGTCCGCCTATGTGTTGCAAAAATTAAAAGAAGATGCCGAAAGCTATTTGGGCGAAAAGGTGACTCAGGCCATTATTACGGTGCCAGCTTACTTTGATGACTCTCAGCGTCAAGCCACCAAAGACGCCGGTAAAATTGCCGGATTGGAAGTGCTCCGTATTATCAATGAACCAACCGCTGCCGCTTTGGCCTATGGGATGGATCAGAAAAAATCAGGAATGATTGCCGTCTATGACTTGGGTGGCGGGACCTTCGATGTGTCCATTTTGGAAATCGGTGATGGCGTGTTTGAAGTGAAATCCACCAATGGGGATACCTTCTTGGGTGGGGAAGACTTTGACGCCCGTATCGTGGATTACATGGCTGATGAATTTAAAAAAGAAAACGGCATTGACTTGCGTCAAGACCGTATGGCTTTGCAACGGTTAAAAGAAGCTGCTGAAAAAGCAAAAATTGAACTGTCCACCGCTACCACAACGGATGTGAACCTGCCCTTTATTACCGCAGATGCCACAGGGCCAAAGCATTTGAATATTTCTTTGACCCGCGCCAAATTGGAAAGCTTAGTTGAAGATTTGTTGGAACGCACTAAAAAGCCGATGGAAAATGCTTTAAAAGATGCCGGCCTCAGTAAATCCCAAATTGATGAAGTCATTTTGGTGGGTGGTATGACCCGTATGCCAGCTGTCCAAAAAATCGTAAAAGACTTCTTTGGGAAAGAACCCCATAAGGGCGTGAACCCTGATGAAGTGGTTGCCATGGGGGCTGCTATTCAAGGGGGTGTGTTAAAAGGCGATGTGAAAGATGTCTTGTTGTTGGATGTGACCCCGCTTTCCTTGGGTATTGAAACTTTGGGGGGCGTGTTCACGCGTTTGATTGACAGAAACACCACGATTCCGACCAAGAAATCTCAAGTATTTTCCACCGCTGAAGATGGACAAACCGCCGTCACAATTCGTGTGTTCCAAGGCGAACGTGAAATTGCACGGGATAATAAACTCTTAGGTCAATTTGACCTGGTGGGAATTCCCCCTGCCCCCCGTGGCATGCCACAAATTGAAGTCAGCTTTGATATTGACGCCAACGGGATTGTGAATGTGTCCGCCAAAGATAAAGCAACAGGTAAAGAACAATCCATTCGGATTCAATCCTCAGGAGGACTCTCTGATGCCGACATTGAAAAGATGGTGAAAGATGCTGAAGCGCATGCTGAAGAAGATAAGAAATTCAAGGAAGCCGCTGATGCCAAAAACCATGCAGATGCTATGGTGGCCTCAACCGAGAAAATGCTGAAAGAAAATGGGGATAAGATTCCATCAGCGGATAAAGAAGCCATTGAATCTTGCATCAAAGATTTGAAGGATGCCATTGAGTCCAATGATACCCAAAGAATCAAGGACAAAACAGAAGCCCTTCAAAATGCCAGCATGAAAATGGGTGAAGCCATGTACAAGGCTCAACAACAAGCTAACCCCAATCCTGCCGGAGATCAACCAGGGGAAGAAAAGAAAGAAGATGTTGTTGATGCAGATTATGAAGAGGTTAAAAAATAACTTTAGCTCCCAACAAAAAGGCGGACTTTTAAGGCCCGCCTTTTGTGCGTTTCAAAGAACATAAAGGAATATGTCATGCGCGATTATTATGATATTTTAGGTGTTTCAAAGTCGGCGAGCAGCTCAGAGATTAAACAGGCCTTTCGGATTAAAGCCAAAGATTGTCACCCTGATCACCACGCAGGCGATAAAGAGGCCGAACAACAATTTAAGGAATTGGTGGAGGCCTACGATACCTTAAAAGACGAAGATAAACGCGCACGCTATGACCAATTCGGACATGAGGCCTATAAGGCAGGCATGGGGCAAGGCGGCTTTGGCAACGGTTTTGGGGGCTTTGATTTTTCAGGCACAGGCTTTGAAGACATTTTTTCCGAAATGTTTGGCATGCATCGGTCTGGCGAAGCCCGTCGCATTCGTGGGGAAGATTTACGTGCGGATATGACCATTACCTTAAAAGAGGCTCTGACCGGGCTTAAAAAAGAAATTACGGTGGATTATCTGGGGACATGCCCTGACTGCCATGGGGAAGGCGGGGAAGGCGTACAAACCTGTGCCACCTGTCGTGGGATGGGACATATCAGGCAACGCCAAGGCTTTTTTGTGGTGGAAACGGAATGCCCCACCTGTCATGGATCGGGGAAAACGGTGAAGACCCCCTGCCCCAAATGTCGGGCAAGTGGCAGAACACGTCAGAAAAAAACTTTGGAAGTCAACGTTCCTGCCGGCGTGGAAACGGGTGTCAGGATGCGCCTATCAGGTGAAGGAAACTATGCCCCCCATGGTGTTGCGGGCGATTTATATGTCTTTTTAACGGTGGAAAAACACCCCCTGTTTGAGCGAAATGGAACAGAGCTTTATTTGAAGATGCCCCTCCCCCTCACCACCGCGGTCTTTGGGGGAAAGGTTGAGGTTCCGACATTAGATGGGGAATTTAAGGAATACAAAGTCCCTGCGGGCTTGCAATCGGGAACAGAAAAAGTTTTTGAAGGGTTGGGTATGCCTGCCATCCGTGGCAAAAAGCGGGGCGATTTACATGTGATTTTTGAAGTGGAAATCCCAACCAATTTGACCAAGAAACAAAAAGAGCTGTGGGAAAGTTTTGAAGGTGTTCCAGATCAAAATCCCCTGTGCGAAAAGTTTAAGAAATTATTGGGAAAATTGGTTTAGATTATTTTGAAGCCTCTTGCACCACTTTAGAAAAATCCAAATCCAAATAATCAGCCAATAATAAGGCCGTATAAAGGGTTGGGCGCTGCGTGCAATTTTCAATGTATAGAATAGAACTTTTGCTCATGCCCGTCTCTTTGGCCATCTTATATTGCGTAATTCCTTTTTTTAATCGTTCTTCACGCAACAAGGCCACAATTCTATCGCTGATTTCTTGAGCTTGTCTTTTTTTCATGAATCTTATTATAAAGGACTTGACATTTTATCAATAGTTCTGGTTAATGAACTAGTGTTCAATTTTAAAAAGGAGAAAAATGAAAAAAGTTTATAATGTAAAAGAAAATGTCATTCCTGCCAAGCGTAGCGCGAGCGGGAATCTGATGAGATGCCCCGTCAAGCGAGGCATGACAGAATCCGGTCGTTCTATGGTGGAAATGGTACCTGTCCTGCAGGTATTTTCGGAAGAACTTATTGTAAAGATGTGACTGGTGGTTGTCAATCTTGGGAATGTCGTGATTTAGGGGATGGATATAAGTGGGACTCTCCTTTGATAGAAGCTGTATCCTGTAAAAATTTAGGTTATTGTGATTGGATTGAAGAATAATGATGTTAAAAATTCCCCGGCATCTGCGGGGGATTTTTTAAGTCATACTGTTCAGGCGTTTGATGCGTTCGGCGATAGGGGGATGGGTATCCAAAAGTCCCCCGATTTTTTTTAACGGATTACAAATGCAGGCACAGGCCATCTGGCTGGATGAATCCAAGGCTTCCACCCGTGGGTCCACAGAAATTTTTTTCAGGGCACTGACCAACGCCTGCGGATGACGGGTGAGATACGCCCCTGTTGCATCCGCTTGGAATTCCTGCGAACGCGATAACGCCATGTGGATAAAGGGCGCGATTAAATAGCGGAACAATAACAACGACAACCCAACCATAATGAGAAGAGCTGCGCCGTTCCCTTTTTTGGATGAACCACGACTACGTCCCGAAGCACGCACCAAAATTTCCCCCAACATGCCTATCACACCAATCCCCGTAATGATAAACATGTTGAGCCGAATATCCCGATTCATAATGTGACCCATTTCGTGGGAAATAACAGCCTCTAATTCAATGGGATCCAGCTTTTTGACAATGCCTGTGGTGAGCGCAATTGAGGCACTTTTGGGCGAATATCCTGTTGCAAAAGCATTTAAAGAATCATCCGGAATCAAATACACCTGTGGGGTGGGCAGGCCTGCCTTTAACGCCAAATTTTCCACCAAGCGATAAACTTGAAAGTGTTCTTTATCATCTGGGCAAATCTTCGCCCCCGAAAAACCCAGCATCATTTTATCCCCAAAGCCAAATGAGGTGAGCGTTAAGATAGCTGCAATCCCCAAAATAATGGGCACAATCCCGATAAAAATTTCATTACACTCTTGAATAGCCTGATCCGTTGGGGTTTCACCTAAAAGCGCAAACAAGAAAAAAAATGCATATATAAAGGCTGCCAACGCCACCGGAAACAGCAGGACAAGCCCCACTATCTTCCGGTTATTCCCCGCGATATGGCCATAAACATCAGTTGGTTTCATCTTAATCAAACTTTACAGTTGGAGCCTTTTTGGCAGCTTTTGCTTCTTCGGCATCCATTTCAAAAAATTGCGCTTTTTCAAAATGGAATAAATTTGCAAAAATGTTGCTGGGGAACATTTCAATTTTGGTGTTCAAGGTCAGCACCACCGTGTTATAAAATTGACGGGTTGCTTGAATTTTATCTTCAGTATCAGTGAGTTCCCGTTGTAATTCCAAAAAGTTGGTATTCGCTTTCAAATCGGGATAAGCTTCACCCAAAGCAAAAATGGATTTTAAGGTGCCAGATAAGGCTTCTTCGGCTTTTCCCTTTTTGTCGGCGCCAGTTGTTTTCATGGCCGCATTACGGGCTTCAATCACAGCCTGCAAAGTCGCTTTTTCGTGTTTTGCGTACCCCTTCACTGTTTCCAATAAATTGGGAATTAAATCATAACGGCGTTTTAATTGGGTATCAATAGTACTCCACGCCTCCTTCACACGTTGACGCGCTACCACCAAACCATTATAAACAGCAATCACATACAAGACCAAGACGGCCAAAATAATCAGGGCAACAAGCATATTTTTTCTCCTTTGTTAAATTGAACATACCTTGGGTTTAGCACACTTTTTTATGAAGAGCAAGAAAAAAATAAACGCTTCTAATTTGGCCGAATCACATCAAATAGATGGCAAGCAGGACAAAGGGCTTCCCATTTGGTTGAGGTATGACCACAATGCGTACAAATCCAACCAGACTTGTCCTGCAAATTCAAGGCTTTTCTTTCCCATTTAGAGGCGGCCTCTTCATGATGCCAGCCTGATCGTTCACATTCGGCCATCATCAAAGCCACTTGTTGCGTTAAAGGGTGACTTTCCAAATATTCCTGCAAAATTTCTTTGGCCTTGGAAAAATTATGAATCGTCATATTCATATCTGCCAAAGCCAAAACGGAAAAACGATTACCACGATTGGATTTAACAAATTTCAAAGTTTCTTTTATTTTTTCATCCTCAGTTTTGGCGGAAAGTTCCTTCTTAAAGGCCTGATAAATTTCCCAGCAAGGCGCTATTTCCCAGGCTTTTTTTAAAACTTTAAGGGCCTTTTCTGGATTTTCCTGCGCATAGGCCAAAATAATGGGGGCCTGCGTAGAATCCAATTTATAGGCTTTTTCAATGTGTCCTGCCATCATCAAACAACATGCCTTTTGATGAATAAAATCGGATTTTGAAAAAGTCTGTTTAAGCTGTTCCAGGAAAACAAGGGCTTGTTTCCAATCCCCTTCCATATAGGAGAGTTGCAAATAGGCCTGTCGCACCCACAAAACCTTTCGTTCCTTTTCCGGAAGAGCCTCTAAAAGGGTACGCATCTCAGTGGTATTTCCAAAATCTTTGGCCGATTTTAAAAAGCCATAAATACCCCCCAAAACTGTTGATGGGAAAGAAAGTAATTTTTGATAAACCTCATCAGTGGGTTGCAATAAAGCCAATATCACCCAATATTGAATATCCTCTGTCGTAAAATGAGCATAGGCCCCTTTCACCAACAAAGGATATTGTTCCTTATTATGATTTACCAAAGCTTCTAACACCTGCGCCAAAAAATTTTGCTTTTGTACATCCTTGGACTTTTGACGCCATAAAGACCAACGCTTCATCCACTTGATGGGCAGTAAAAAAAGGCTCCACACCCACAGGATTCCAACAATCAAGCCAACAAAAGTAAAAGCGGACAAATAAATTTGATGGTTCCAAAAGCTTAGTGTCATAAAAAACATTTCGTTGGAAATGATCATCCCCAGTCCAAACAAGAAAATCATTAATAATAAGGCTTCAATCATTATCTTCCTCGCTTTCAGAGAGGGCCTCTTTAAAATCAATCAACGTGTTGGCTTCATTAAAGAGGGGCATAAAAAACAATTGTTCATCAGGGGATAAATCTTGCATTAAATGCGTTATTTGTTCCGGATTTTTGGTATGGATTGCATTTTGAATTCTGTCCAATTTTGCCCTTAAAGAATTTCCTGTGGGCGTTTGGTCATGCACATCAAATAAATAATAAGGAAGAGCTTTTATATATCCCACAATCTGACCATTTTCTTTTAAGGTTTTATGGATTAAAAGGGCCTTTTTATTTTGACGAAAAAGTTTTAAAAGGGTATCCCAAACGGTTATTTTATTGACGCAATAAGTTTGCATTTTATCCCTTAATGTACGTTGTTCTTGAGACAAGAAGGGAAGGCTTTGCAATTGATTAAAATCAACAAGGCAAGATTTTTCCATCAAAAAATCCCCCCAAGTATAGCTCAGGTGAAAGGCGGGAATTTCAGGCTCTGAAACGGATTCAGAAATTGTTTCCAATAAAAATTCTTGTGCGAACAAAGGATGGGATAAAAGGCACCCCCCACACAAAATACCCCAAAAATATTTTTTCATCTTCCCCCCCCTTTTTTTTATTATTCGTCTTGGTTTTCATAGATTGAAAAAGCTTTTTGAATAGCACTTGTCCGAATATCAATGGGGTACTTTTTCGCATAACTTTGTTGCACTGCCCCCATTAAATCCATACTCCAATCCTTGACAGCTTCTTGTAATTCTGCCTCAGTTGGTGTTTCCTTGGATGGAAGAATACGCTTGGTATAAGCTAAAACAATTCCTTGGTCTGTTGAAAATTTTTGAACATTTTCAGCCCCCACTTTTTGTGTCAAAAGAATCGCGCCAATTGTTTTAGGGAAATTTCCAACATCCGAATGACTGATGATTTGTGTCGCCGGTGTGTGATTTTTCCACCCTCTTCCTTGTTGAACGGAAGTTAAAATTTCTTCGGCTACCTGATTCAACTTTTCTTTTTGATTTTCTTGACGCCATAAAGCAGCGACATCGCCTTTTACTTCGGTAAATTTCTTATACCCTGCCGGAATCACCTTTTCAAGACCGGCCACCATAAAGCCATTTTCAATTTCCAGTAAAGAGGTTGCTTCCCCTTCCGACAAAGAAAAAATTTCAGGCAATAGAGGTTTTATTTTTTCTGAAATTTCTTTCCCTGATTTATCTTTCCCAGAGGCATCCACTATCAACGATTGAGCTGTATTTAGTTTTAAAGCAACTGCGGCCTCAGCTAACGTTTGCCCGGCCCCCAATAAATCCTCTAACCGATGGGAAACTTCAACCATTTTATCATAGTCATTGGAAAAATCAGCCGCATTAAAGGAAACGACACGCACTTGACGATATTCGGGAATCCCAAATTCTTCCTGATAAGCTTCATAATAATCCTTTAATTCTTCATCGGTAGGGGTAGTAACAGGCATATTATCAGGGGTTAACAAAACGCTGACAATTTCACGTTTTTCTTTTTTGGCTAAAGCCACCTTCTCCATTAAATCTTTATTGCGCGGCGTTGCCACCATAACCGAACGGGCCAAATGTTGATTGGCCAATTCCATACGCATTTGGTGAGCAAATTCTGCTTGAGTCATGTTCATGCCCGTTAAATACCCATAAAACAAATTCGCATCAAATTTTCCCAAAGAATCTTTGAAAACCGGATTTTGTTCAATATAGCGGCGCACAGCTTCATCCGAAGCCATCAGCCCCAATTCATCTTGGATTTGGTTATTGAGTTCACGCAAAGCCAGTTGCTGAACAACTTGATCCAAAAGACCGGCTTGAATGGCACGTTTCGGGGTCATATATCCCCCCGAAATTTTCGCCATCTTATTGCGTTCAGTATCAAAAGCACGCGACAAGTCCTGCATGGAAACTTTATTGGAGCCAACCTTTATGACAGTCCCGTCAGAAGTCGAAGTATTTGAAATTCCCCCTAACCCCCAAAAGGCCATCATACTGAGCCCCAATAAAAAGAAAATTCCCTTGGCAATCCAACTGTTCCCTAATTTATTAAAAAAGCTAATCATCTTGAATCCTTTCGTTTTTAAGGTATTCTAGCCAAAAACGCCCCATAAATCAAGCTTTTTTTATGGGGGGGAAAAAGGCTTGCATTTCGGATAAATTTATGCTAAATATTTTGCATTAAAAGAGGGGGAAAAATGGCTTTTACATCACTTGATTTAGCACAGAAATTAGAAAATGGTTCCTTAAAAGGCGATCCTTTTTCAGTGTTGGGCATGCATGAATCCCCCGACGGAAAGGGATTATTTATTCGTACTATGCAGCCACAAGCCAAAGCGGTGGAGGTTTTGGATAAGAACAAAAAAAAATTGGGGAAAATGACACAGATTTTTGGAGGAATTTTTCAGCTGAACCTCCCCAAAGCAAAAGATTTTTTTGCATACAATTTCAAGATTACTCTGCCTGATGATAGCGTTTATGAAGTGGATGATCCCTATCGTTTTTTGCCTGTCTTGGGGGATATGGATTTATACCTGTTCGGCGAAGGTCAGCACTGGGAAATTTATAAAAAACTGGGGGCACACCTTATCACACATCAAGGCGTGCAGGGGGTATCCTTTGCCGTTTGGGCACCGAATGCATCCCGTGTCAGTGTGGTCGGCAGTTTCAACAACTGGGATGGACGTCGCCATTTAATGCGCCCCCGCGGGTCCAGCGGGATTTGGGAAATTTTTATCCCAGGCCTATCTGAGTGGGATATTTATAAATACGAGTTGCTGGATAAGGATGGGCGATTGTTACCATTAAAAGCCGACCCCTACGGGTTTGTGAGTGAAGTGCGTCCCAAAACAGGAAGTTTGGTTTATGATATTGCTAGTTACGCTTGGCATGATGAAAAGTGGATGGAAAACAGGGCAAAAAACACAAATCATCGGGAGCACCCCATTTCCATTTATGAAGTACATTTAGGGTCATGGCGCAGGGACGAAAATAATCGTTGGCAGACCTATCTGGAAATGGCAAGGGAATTACCAAAATATGTAAAAGAAATGGGCTTTACGCATGTGGAATTTTTACCCGTGGCTGAGTTTCCCTTTGACGGCAGTTGGGGATACCAAGAAACAGGGCTTTATGCCCCCACCAGCCGCTATGGGACGCCTGGGGATTTTCGGTATTTAATTGACCAACTTCATCAAGCAAACATTGGTGTTATTATGGATTGGGTACCAGCTCATTTTCCCAAGGATGCTTTCGGGTTAGCTAACTTTGATGGCACAGCCCTTTATGAACACGCGGATCCACGTAAAGGTGAACACAAAGATTGGGGAACAAAAATTTACAATTATGGACGCAATGAAGTATCCAATTTTTTGCTCGCCAATGCCCTATTTTGGATTCGGGAATACCATATTGACGGACTGCGCGTAGATGCGGTGGCCAGTATGCTGTATTTGGATTATTCACGTAAAGACGGGGAATGGATTCCCAATCAATATGGCGGGCGGGAAAACTTGGAGGCGATTGCCCTTTTGCGGAAATTGAATGAACTGGTCTATGGGGAAAAATCAGGCGCCATAACCATTGCCGAAGAATCCACCGCTTGGCCGATGGTATCACGTCCCACCTATTTGGGGGGCTTAGGTTTTGGTTTTAAGTGGAATATGGGCTGGATGCATGATACCTTGGGGTACATGAAAGAAGATCCCGTCAACCGCAAGTATCATCAAAATGAACTGACGTTCAGCTTTTTATACGCCTTTACAGAAAATTTTGTTTTACCACTATCGCATGATGAAGTGGTGCATGGAAAAGGCACCATTTTAGGACGTATGCCGGGCGATGAATGGCAGAGATTTGCAAATTTGCGTGCCTATTATGGATACATGTTTATGCACCCTGGGAAAAAGCTACTGTTCATGGGGCAAGAATGGGGCTCAACACGCGAGTGGAATTACGCCAGCTCTTTGGAATGGCATTTGTTACAATACCCAGTCCATAAAGGCGTTCAAACACTGGTCAAAGAACTAAATGCTTTTTATTGTAATCACCCCGAACTCTATTCATTGGATTGTGAAGGAAGCGGCTTTGAATGGATTGATGGAAGTGATGTGGAAAATTCATGTCTGACCTTCAAGCGCAAAGATAAAAATGGGAATTCATTGATTGTCGCTTGCAATTTCACACCGGTACCACGTTACAACTACCGTATCGGTGTGGATGAAAAGGGAACATATCGGGAAGTCTTTAACACGGATTTAGCCAAATATAATGGCTCTGATACCAAAAACGTGGGAGATATTCAAACAGAAGAACCTGGTTGGAATTTTAAACCCTATGCCCTCAGGGTTGTTTTGCCCCCACTGGCTGTTGTTGTATTTCAGATAAAAAAATAATTATTTAATAATTCCTTTCTTTTTTTTAATTTTTATATTATATTAAAGAAAAGGGGAGAAAATGAATTTAGAAGTTTTACCGGGATTGCCTTATCCGTTAGGGGCCAATTATGATGGCAACGGAGTCAATTTTGCTTTGTTTTCCAAAAATGCAACACGGGTGCAATTATGTTTGTTTGACCACAATGGAAAAAATGAAAAAAGAATTGATCTGCCGCGTTTCACAGATGAAGTGTGGCATGGGTATATCAAGGGTTTGAAATGGGGACAAAGATATGCCTACCGTGTATATGGTCCCTATGAACCCGAAAAGGGCATGCGTTTTAATCCCCATAAATTGGTCTTAGATCCCTACGCCAAAAAATTGACGGGCCCCGTGATTGCCAATAATGCTCAGCTGGGGTACAATTTAAGTTCAGAAAAACAAGACCTTTCACTGTCGCGCAAAAATGATATGGATTTTATGCCCAAATGTATCGTGGTGGATGATAGTCATTTTGATTGGAGAAATTCCCAAAAGCCCCGTTTGAATTGGGATGAAGAAACGATTTATGAAACACATGTCAAAGGATTCACCGCCTTGAATCCCGAGGTTGAAAAAGCCTTTCGTGGAACCTTTAAAGGCTTATCGCACCCCAAAGTGATTGAGTATTTAAAATCCTTACAAATTTCGGCAGTGGAATTATTACCCATCGCCACCTTTATGACAACAGGACCTTTACAACAAAAAGGCCTCACCAACTATTGGGGATACGATCCTATTTTATTTATGTGTCCTTATGCACCTTATTTGGCTTCTGGAGGAGTATCTGAACTGAAACGAGCAGTGCGATTACTCCACGAAGCAAACATTGAGGTCATTTTGGATGTCGTTTATAATCACACTGCGGAAGGCAATCAATTTGGGCCTACGCTTTGTTATCGGGGGATTGATAATGCGGTTTATTATCGGTTAAATCAGGAAAATCCGCGTTATTATGAAGACACAACTGGTTGTGGCGCCAGCTTTAATTTGGGGCACCCCCGCGTTTTGCAATTGGTGATGGATAGTTTGCGGTATTGGTCCGATACCATGCAAATTGACGGGTTCCGCTTTGATTTGGCCACCACTTTGGCACGTGACGATAAAAACACTTTCGTGCGTAATTCTGATTTCTTAAGCATTGTGCAACAAGACCCAGAGCTGCAACGCTTAAAATTGATTGCCGAGCCTTGGGATTTAGGGGAAGGCGGCTATCAGGTGGGATCTTTCCGCCCCGGCTGGGCCGAATGGAATGACAAATTCCGTGATACTGTGCGTCGTTTCTGGAAAGGCGATTATAATCAGGCGGCCGACTTTGCCAAGCGCATGACGGGTTCCGCTGATGTGTATCAAAAAAATGGGCGCAAGCCTTGGGAAACTGTGAACTTTATCACAGCACATGACGGCTTCGGGTTGGCGGATTTGGTGAGTTTCAATCAAAAGCACAATGAAGCCAACGGGGAAGACAACCGTGATGGAACGGATAACAATTCGTCTTGGAACGGGGGCGTGGAAGGTGCCACAACAGATAAAGCTATCTTAAAAAATCGCTCAGATCGGGCGCGCGCCATGATGACATCGCTTTTGTGTTCAGCCGGCACCCCAATGATTCGGGCGGGGGATGAAATTTTACAAACAAACCATGGCAACAATAACCTGTATGCGCAGGATAATAAAACCTCATGGATTGACTGGGAACACATAACGCCTGAGGGGAAAGAAATGCAGAATTTGGTGAAGTGGCTGATGAATTTCAGGCGCAACCACAAAGTCATGGAATACCATGATTTTTATGATGAAGGCGACTTTGTTTGGTATCGCCCCGACGGGCAACCCATGACACCAGAGGATTGGCAGAATTATGTGAGGGCTGTATCCTATTTTATCCGCCAAGATCAAACACGGCTTTTCTTCATTTTCAATGCTTTTGATCAGGCCATTAAATGGAAATTACCCGTTTTGGAAAAAGGGCGTAAGTGGCAAATAAAATTAGATACCTCGGACACAAATCCATTATTGCGTGGCGGGCAAATTATGGTGCCCCCTTGGAGCGTTTTAATTTTCACCGGCAAAGATGAAAAAGAAGGCCACACATGTAAAAATAATCCCATATAAAAATACTATTTCTTAAAATTATTCACATAAAGCTACAGGGTATGTTGAATACATCAACCATTTTAAATGTGGGTACATTCTTTCATAACCACTGGATTCTATTGTTTGAGTATATCCATTAGTACAATCTTTTTCTAAATCCACATGGAATATTCCAATATAAGAACTTCCCAAATTTTCACTTTCCGCATTAAAAGCATTATAAATCCATTTATCGCGGGCATTTACATAATCAGGAGTAACATTCGAACAATTTTCCAATGACCGCAATGTTTCTAATGTCACCAAATGCCCCTGATGACCATCGATGGTTAACCTTTGACAAAAGTTTTTTGCAGACCAAGAAGTCATTCCCGCTATTGAACGAACAAAGTGTTTCTTTAAATTTTTTTCTTTATTGATCCATGCATATACATCTGTGTATGTCGGTATAGGCTGACACGTTCCACGAGTAACTTTCACACATGTGTGAGAAGAATCACTATAATCCCCCTTTTGTTCGCAGTATTGTTCGGTATTTTCACACCATTGATTTGAGGTGCAATACGACACTTGGCGACACCCTTTGCTTCCATCACTGGACATATCGCAAACTTCATTTGATTCACAACAAGTATCACCACAAGGGGAACGCTGGTCCCCACAAAGACATTCCCCAGCAAAACAAGATGTTCCATCCATACATGAATCGCAACATTTTTCTTGACAAGAACCCGCATATTGTCCAACTCTACACCATTCAAATCCTGCAGCGCTACAGGAGATATCATTTATAAATTCCCCTGCGACAGGGTTGGTCGTCATATCATTATTATAAACCATCAAGAAAGTATTATCATCACCGCAGGTGGTAAGGGCTGTTTTAGGGCTATCCGTTGTTGATAATCTGCGGATAACTGTATTATCCCCCAAAGTATTCAGGATATTCTGACAGATTTCTTTGTTCACACCTGATACTTTAATCCCAAATTGGCCTTCAGGTAAATTATCCGCTTTGGTATAAACTTTTGCATCAAATATGGCATAACCCAAATTATTATTGGTAAATTCCGTTAAAGTTGGATTAGCATTATTTTGTAATTGAATTTGTGGGACTACCAAGGTCGCCCGTTTTTGGGCTTCATTGATGATGGTATTCGCTTTATTCTTATCCATCGCATTTTTAAAACCCGCTATTCCTGCAACAGACAAAACACCGATGACAGCCAACACGCCCAGCATTTCGACCATGGAACGACCTGATTCTCCGTCATTCTGAGGGCAACACCCGAAGAATCTGATACCAGATCCTTCACTACGTTCAGGATGACGATATACTTTATAATTTTTACTCATTTTATTTACCTTTTCCCTATAAAAAATTGTGCCACTTGGCGTGAAAGTGGCTGGATGTTCAAAACTATTCCACAAGTGATAGTGCGGTATATTACTCCGCAGCGGCTTTTATTCTACCGCCATCCAACCAATTGGTTTTCCGGCAGCAAATTACGCATTTACTTTAGCGCTTGTGGAATGAGGTTTTGAACCCTCTGAACGGACGCCAACCCGTTCATGAAAAAGTTTAGCATAAAGAAAATCCTTTTGCAACTTTAAAAATGCCCCCCCCTTAAAAAAGTGCTTGCAAAAAGAAAAATTTTCGTGTATAATAAAATGCATTGTTCGACCGACCCTATCGTCTAGAGGCCTAGGACATCGCCCTTTCACGGCGGTAACGCGAGTTCGAATCTCGCTAGGGTCACCAAGAATAAGCCACCCAAGAGGGTGGATTTTTTGTGACCTATATGAGATTTGGCCGAGCAGAGTTCGTTCATTGAGCAAAAGCGAAATGGACGCCGAAGACGGTCCTAAAGGAACGAGGGATGAGGGATAATATCCCGAACAATCTCGCTAGGGTCACCAAGAATAAGTCCTTTATTTACAAGGGCTTTTTAAATTTCCAAAATTTTGCTCTCAACCCAAGAAATCAAAATAGGTAGCAGAAAAATATTTTTGAAGTTCTGAAAATAAACTCTAAATCTCCTTATGTTCCCTTTATACTTAATCCAGCGCTTTTTGCAGGTATTTGTCTGATTCAGGGTCACTAATTCCATGTATATAAAATGGGACTGGTTCAACATTGTCCGATAATTCAGTGGAAGAATTGCGAGATAAAACTTTACTTAAAAGCTGTACAAACAGATTAAAATATATCACATATATATTTTCTAATCTTCGTTATTTTTTATACTTGATATATTATTGAGAATAAGATAGAATTGCTTTTAAATTCAAAGGAACCTTAAAACTGAAAAGGCGATTTATGAAACAAGTCATTGAAAAAAATGATAAAAATGATTTTTATATGTCCTTTTTAAAAGAGGTGGGTTCCCATATGCGTGAATATCGAAAAAAACAGGGAATAACACAGGCTCAAATGGCACAAAAACTGGGAATGGCCTTTGTTAGTTATAACAGTATAGAACGTGGGATTGTTGGGACAACCGTCAAAACACTTTACAATATTTCCCAACTTTTGGGAGTCTCCCCTGCCAGACTTATGTGTGATAAAGACGAAATTTTGTTCTCCAAAGCGGATATTGCCAAGTTTTATAGTCAGGGGGGAAAATGAAAAAACTGTTATTTGATATTGATTTTTTATTGGCTTCTTCCGGAAAGGAAACAGGTATTTGTCGGGTAGCTGTTCAGGTTTTACGTGAATTATTTCAAAGCTCAGAATACGAAATTTACCCATTGATTACATGTCCCACAAAAATTGATCCTGTTAAATATCTAACCTCAAAAGGAATAAAAATCCCCCAAAAGAATATAGTCTATTTAAAGTATTTAAAGGCAACTTATGGCGGGTACAAAACAAAACACAGGATAGCGGCAAAAATTCTGAAATTATTGTGTGGTGCAAAGTATAAAAGAGAGTTAAAAAAATATGATGAATATATCAGTATTTTTTCACCCATTTCCCCTTTGGTTTTTGAAACTGGTCTCAAAACAAAGCTGTTTATCCACGATATGGTCCCTATTAAATTTTCAAAGGCCTGTAATAAAAAATTTGTTCAAAAGTACACCTATTGGATGAAACACATAAAGGCTGATGAATTTATTTGTGTTTCAAAGCATACTCAAAAAGATTTCTTGGAATTTAGACCCGATATCCCAACGGAGAAAACAATGGTCGTTTATTTGGCGGCTGATGAACGCTTTAAGCCGACACATGATGCACAAATTAAATCTAAATATGGCATTAAAACACCTCGCTATTTTCTGGGGGTTTCTGATCATAATCCACGCAAAAACTTTTCGCATCTGATTCAATCTTTTATTGAATTTATCAAAAAAGAAAAAATCCATGATATTTCTTTAGTTTTGGTGGGACCCAAAAAACATTTTAGTGAGATTGAAAGTTTGGTTGGTCATTTGACAGAACTAAAGGATAAGATTATTTTAACGGGATTTGTTCCTGATGAAGATTTGCCGGCACTTTATAGCGAGGCGGAACTTTTTATTTACCCCAGTTTATATGAAGGCTTTGGACTGCCTGTATTGGAAGCTATGCAATGCGGGACCCCCGTTTTAACAGGTGATAATACCTCTTTACCGGAAGTCGGGGGGGATGCGGTAGAGTATATTTCCGGAAAAGATATTTTGGAAACCGTTCAAAAAATGTTTGAGCTTCACCAGAATACCGCCAAGCGTCAAAAAATGGCTGCCGCAGGTTTGAAGCGGGCACAAAAGTTCAGCTGGACCCAAACGGTTGATCAAATTTTTAGATTAAAATGAAAGAGGAATATAATGAAATTGATGTTTGATGCAACAATTTTAGCAAGTGGTTCAGAAAAAAGCGCAGGGCGTAGTGGTATTTTTTTTACGGCGTATCAAATTTTTAACGAATTAAAACGAAATAAAAATATAGATTTAATTTTTTATTGTCCGCCCACACAACAAATGTCTTTAAAAAAAACAAAAGAATTTCAAGATGTCCCCCTTTATCCTAAAGTGACATTATTTGACAAGTGGTATGGCTTTTTACGGCATAAAAAAAGGTCTTTTAAGATAAATCATAAGATGACTTTGAAAATACTTTGCCATTATGTTTTATTTTTTGAAAGTTGTCTTTTTTATATTCCCAATAAAATTATTAAAAAAATGCAACCGGATCCATCCCAATTAAATTTAGATGCTTTTTTTTCTCCGTGTAGGGCCATTCCGCCAGAAATCAATGCGTTAAACATTAAAAAATACATTTTATTACATGATACAATTCCATTGATTGTTCCCCAATATTTTAAAGATATGCAAAATAATGGGAGTTGGTTTTTGAAATTAATTCATTTTATAAAAGCGAACAAAGGAATACATTATTTTGCAAATTCAGGGTATACAAAATCTGATTTTTTAAAATATGTGCCAGAATTAACCTCAGAACAAATAACGGTAACACCTCTGGCTTGCTCTGATTCTTTTCATCCGTGTTCCAGGGAACAAACAATTAAATCCCTCAAAAAATACAATTTGCCGACAGATAAAAAATATGTCTTTTCTCTCTGTTCTTTGGAGCCAAGAAAAAATTTGATTCGTGCTGTTAAAACTTTTATTGAATTTATTCAGAAAAATAAAATTGATGATATGGTATTTGTTTTGGGCGGAGGCTACTGGGAGGATTTTATAAATAAATTGAGCACTGAAATTGCAGGGCTGGGTGATTATAAAGACAAAATTATCAAGGCCGGCTATATTGATGATGAAGATTTGGCCCCGCTTTACAGTGGTGCTGAATGGTTCGTCTATACCAGTCAGTACGAGGGCTTTGGCTTGCCCCCCTTGGAAGCAATGGCCTGTGGTTGTCCGGTAATAACCAGTAACAATTCCAGTTTGCCTGAGGTGGTTGGGGATGCCGGTCTTATGATTGATTGGGATTCCGATGAACAACATATCAAGGCGTATGAAGATTATTATTTTCACCCAGAATTACGAGAACAGAATCGCCCAAAAGGGCTTGTTAGGGCCAAAGAATTTTCTTGGGAAAAGACTGTCAATTTAATCGTAAAGGAAATGATGAAATGAATAATATTCTACACAAAAAACTGTTAAGAACTTATGGAGAGTATTCTTCTCCTGAAATTTTTTCTTTTCACACATGGACGCAACCAAAGGTTTCATTGATTATCCCCGTCTATAATAAATATGAAATGACGAAAGATTGTTTATGGTCTATCCTACAACATACAAAAGATGTTTCATATGAAGTCATTATCGCTGATGATTGTTCAACTGATGAAACGAAAAATATAGAAAATAAAATTACAGGAATTAAACATATTAGGACAAAGGAAAATTCCGGCTTTGGCGCAAATTGCACGAATGCAATTCAGTATGCTGAAGGAAAGTATATTGCCCTTTTAAATAATGATATGCTATTTTATGATAATTGGCTGAAACCAATTATTGATACGTTGGAAAATGATTCCACTATTGGAGCCGCTGGCGGAACATTGATTAATCCGAATGGAAAAGTCAGCGAGCTGGGGGGACTTATTTGGGGTGAAAGTAAAGCTATTCGTATTGGTAGAGATTGTACTTATTCTCCAAAATTAAAAAAACTTAATACCGATTTTGATTATAAAAGTGGTTGTTGTTTAGTTTTAGAAAAAACTTTGTGGGATAAGGTGGGAGGCTTTGATCCAGCATTCAATCCTGCCTATTATGAAGATACAGATTTATGTTTTAAAATCCGTGAATTAGGTTTTAGAATCGTCAATGTTTTTGAATCACAAATCATTCATTTTGAAACGGTAAGCTATGGCGATAAAGAATTTGAATTATCCGAAATTTGTCGACGCAATGGAAAATACTTTTTTAGAAAATGGCAAAAATTACTTAATAATCCCGACCGTATCAAAAAAATTGAAAAACGTGTGACGGAATATCAAAAGTATCAACAGAAAGAAATTTCTCATAGACTTTATTATAAGGAAAAATTACCAAATGGCAGACGAAATATTTATGTGTGTGGTCTTAAGGTATTTAGTTATAAAAAGAAAAGAAAAATGCAAGAATACGAAATATCTGAGGAGGTCATTTTAAAAGGGAATAACCAAGTATTTAAGGAAGCCTCGGTTAAAACTCAATTTCCAAATAGTATTGTTATCGGTAAGGGAACTCGTATTGGTCAAGATGTGACAATCAGTAATTATGAAAAAAACGGACTTATAAAAATAGGTGAAAATTGTCAAATTGGCTGGAACAATAACTATTATGGACAAGGTGGCATTGAAATTGGAAATAATGTCTTGACAGCTTCATTTGTTTGCATTTTAACCAGTAATCATGGCTGGCAAGAAGTTGATCTGCCGATTATGGATCAACCCAGTACTTATAAAAAAGTCGTTATAGGAGACGATTGTTGGATCGGCTATAACGTTATTATTTTAGCTGGGGTTCATATTGGTAAGCATGTGACTGTGGGCGCTGGCTCTGTTGTCACAAAAGATTTACCTGACTATTCTATTTGTGCGGGCAATCCTTGCCGTGTCATAAAGAAATATAATTTTAACACAAAAAAGTGGGAGAAAGTATCATGATTTACGATTGTTTTACCTTTTTTAATGAATTGGATTTATTGGAAATCCGACTGAATATCTTAAATGATGTGGTGGATAAATTTGTTTTAGTGGAAATGAACAGAACCTTCTCTGGGAAAAACAAACCTTTGTACTATGAAGAAAACAAAGAACGTTTTTCAAAATTTCAAGATAAAATTATCCATGTTATTGTAACAGATTGTCCAGAATCAAAGGATAGTTGGATATCCGAAAATTACCAACGAAATTGCATCGCCCGAGGTCTCAAAAATTGTCAACCAGATGACGTTATTTTGATTTCTGATTTAGATGAGATCCCAAATCCGGGCTTAATCAAAAACTTGGATTGTTCACAAAAAATCTATCTATTGGAACAAAAAATGTACTATTATTTCATAAATTATTTAGATATTTACTCTCCATTATGGCTCACAGGAACAAAAGTTTTGTCCTATCAAAATTTCTTACATGGGTTAGACCAAGTGAAAATCTCTTATTCCACTTTCCTGCCAGAAAGTTTAAATCACGGGACTACAGCAAACAAAATTCGCTTATGGGATGGTGCAGAACATATTCAAAATGGAGGGTGGCATTTTTCATATTTAGGCGGAGTTGAGGCTATTGTCAAAAAGATTCAATCCTTTTCTCATCAAGAATTTAACACACCAACATATCTTGATAAGAACTTAATTTTAAAACGTATTCAAAATGGTGATGATTTATTTAATAGGAAAGATCATAGATACTGGCCGGTTTATTTAGATCATACTTTCCCGCAATATATCTTAGATAATCAGGATAAATACAAAAAATTAATTTTTGAAATTTCACCAAGACAACTTCTTTTAAGACGTATAAAATTGGTATTGAAGTCCATTTTAGCGTTTTTATACCATAAAGAAGAATCTATTGGACATCAAAAATTTTATCTGTTTGGAATCAAAATTTTGTCATATAAAAGGAAATAAAATGTCATTTTTAAAAACACTTTATTCACGCAAAAAACTGTCTGATGGTCGTGTCAAACAGAAAATATTCGGGATCTCCTTTAAATATCGCCCCAAAGATGGCCCTTATCCACCCGTAAAACATCCTAAATTAGGTGTTTCATACAGCGTATGGGACGGCGAAGAATTATTGGAAGGAGCCATTCGGTCTATCAGACCTGCTGTCGATTATGTCAATGTGGTATGGCAACGTTTATCGTGGCACGGAAAAGAATGTCATCCTGATTTGGAAAAGTTATTGATTGACTTGAAAAACAAAGGATTGATTGATGAAATCATTTTCTTTGATTGTGATCCAAGCATAAATTCAAATGTGAATGAATGTGCCAAGCGTAATTTGGGATTAGAGGCGGCCAGACAGGCAGAATGTACCCATTTTATGACCTTAGATACTGATGAATATTGGGATTTAGAGCAATTTAAAATTGCCAAACAATATGTGTATGATAAAAACATTTCCCATTCTGCCTGTCCACATGTTTTATATCGAACACCGACTGTTAGACATTTAGACTATGCTGATTTTTTTATATCCTTTATTTATCGTATTGACCACGGTGAAAAATTTGTTAATGGATGTTTTGCAGATGAACTGCCTTGGCGCATGGATCCAACGCGAGAAATTCCTATAACCAAAAGAAGTCGTGTTTGTTTTTTGCACAATATTCTTTGTCATCATTACAGTTATGTCAGAAAAGATCTGATTAAAAAAATCAAAAACACAGCCGCCAACCATAATGCCGAAGAAGAACAAAAATATCTAAACGAGTGGACATGCTCTGATACCCAGATGCAAGAACGTTTGAACTCGGGATATTATGTCCCTGTTCCCAATCGCTTTCACATCAATATAGGAGAAGAAAAATGACTCAGACACCACTATTGTCTATTGTTACAATTTGTTTCAATAATAGGGATGATATAGAGCGCACCTGTAAAAGTATCGCTAGGCAAACATGGCATGATTTTGAATGGATTGTTATAGATGGTGCCTCAACTGATGGAACTTTAGAAATTCTAAAAAAATATGAAAAATTTATTGATGTTTTAATTTCAGAACCTGATACGGGACGATATAATGCAATGAATAAAGGCGTTTTAAGATCCAAAGGAAAGTGGTTAAACTTTATGAATGGTGGAGATGCTTTTCATCATCCAAATGTACTTCAAAACCTATCAGAATTTTTAAAAAATGATGAAGCTGATATTTTATACGGAAATATGAATTTTATTACCAATAAAAAAGAACATCAAATTGTTACCTATCCTTTGAATATCACTGATCCCAATTATTTCTATGATGGCTGCATCTCTCACCAATCCAGTTTTATCAAAAGATCATTATTTCAACAGTATGGTTTATATAATGAAAATTATAAGATTGTCAGTGATTGGGAAAAGTGGATAGTTTTTTCTTTATTGAAGTGCAAATTTCGCCATATTAACCTTACCGTTGCAGATTTCTATGATGGTGGGATAGGATCATCTCCCTCTCCCGCACACATAAAAGAAAGAGAAACGGTTCAACAAAGATATGGACTATCCCTCTCCATTCAAAACCAGAAATCTATAAATATAAAATATTATTTATTTGGATTTATCCCTATTTTAAAAATAAAGGAGCAAAAATGAGTAAGATAAAATTGAAATTATTTTTTATCATTCCAATTTATGAGATAAAGGAGTCCTCAAACCGAAAAATTTGGAAAATTTTGGGTATTCCGTTTCTAAAAAAGAAAATAAACAACAGGGGAACAAAAATTATCTATAAATTTTTAGGAATTCCTGTTTTAAAAATTAAAAGGAAATATCGCTATGAATGAAAAAATTCCTTTAATCTGTGCAACGGATGAAAATTACGCACCCTTTGCATCTATAATGATGAAATCCGTTTTAATGCACACAAAATCTTTTATTGATTTTTATGTATTGGATGGAGGAATAAAAGATAAAACAAAAAAATTGATTCAGGAAGATTTGAAGAAATATTCAAACCATGAATTACATTTTGTTGACATGTCTAAATTTAATTTATCCAAATTTCCATCTATACATCACTATTCAGTGAACGCTTTTTCCAGATATTTTATTCCTCTGATTCTACATGATTATAAAAAAGTATTGTACATGGATGTAGATATTATTGTAAGACGTGATATTACAGAATTATATCAACAAAATATGGATAATTTCCCAATTGCTGCTGTTTTAGAGGATTTTTACGAAGGAAATTATACTTATCTAAAACAATATATTTGGCCAAAATATACAGCGGGGGATCGTTATTTCAATAGTGGTGTTTTATTGATGGATATTCAGAAATTAAATAAAATGAACTTTACAGAAAAAGCTATTCAATTAACTTGTCAGATATATGATCGATTAAACACGGCAGATCAAGATATCTTTAACATTTTATTTGAAAATAACTTTAAAATATTGGATTATCGGTTTAATTATATGCCAGATCATATCACTTTTTTGAAAGAGAAACACCCGGAAATAACATCTATAAACCCGGTTGTTCTTCATTATACAGCTCGAAAACCATGGAAGGCAAAAAGTTGTGCCTCTGAAGATTTTGAAAAGGTTTTAAATCAAAGCGTCTTTATGGAAAAAGTCGTATCTAAATATAAGACGTATGAATGTCTAACATATTATTTATTTGGATTTATCCCGTTTTTAAAAAAATATAAAATATAAAATTGATATTATTAAGGGGAGCGATTTTCACTCCCCCATTTAATTATTCCTTGGGATACTTAGCTTTAATTTCGGCAATTTTTTGTTGCCATAGATTTGTGTTATTTACCTTATCCCAGTAAATCATATCTAATTGTTCAGCAATGACTGGATATTCAGCCAAACGTTTTTCTGCGTAGGTCGGCTCTGGTTTTATTGGGGTATATCCAGCAACATACCAAGCCCCATTATAGGCTTGTTCCACTTCCATTTGTGTAAAACCAGATGGAACATAATTTCCCAAAGCAACATCACATTGTTTTGTTGCATCATTTGTTATTTTGGCATACTTAAGCATTTTGGGCTCCTTTCACCGGATAAAAAATCATAGAAAAGTAAGATGTTGTCTGAGTTGCTTGATAAAACATATCTTTTGGAATAGGAAAAAGCTTTGTTTCATTATTTGAACAGTTAAAATAATCTCCTGCCACTTCCGTTGGATTAGACATATCATTGTTAGCTGAATAATTTAAGACAAATGTAGCGGTTGAACCATTTCCTTGTCCTCGGATTGAAATCCAGCCATCTGATTCGGCTTGGTAAATTGTATCCAAAGATTTACTGACACCAGATGAAAAGTCCGGCATACTCAACGCTATAACGGCCTCTTTACCACCAGTAGAAAGGTTATCCATATCTTTATTAGCCTTTGAGGTAAGTATAGCTGTGGCTTCAGCTGCTTTTTCTGTGGCAATTTGAGCTTTTGTGGTGGCGATATCCGCTTTATCTGAGGCAATGGTTGCTTTTGTCGTGGCTGTACTGGCGGCGGATTCGGCGGCTGTTTTATATCCATTTAACGTACTTTCCAAAGCGTTTACCTCAACTGTTGAGTTTTCCAAGTTTGTTCCATCGGCATTCCATACGATGGCTTTTCCCGCACTGGGGCTTGGCAGGGTTAAATCCAAATCATTGTCGGTTGCATAAGGGGGCAAGACCATAGAGCGGTTTAAATTTTCCGCAATCTGTTGCTGGCAAGCTATTTGATAATCCAATTCGTCGTTCAGGACTTTTGCTCGAAGGGTCGAACCTTCTTGAAAATCAGATGTCCGTTCAATGGATAAGTTGCGTACGATAGTAATAATTATCCCTGATTCTGGGGCTGATTCAAAGGCTACAGAGCCACCATCAGAATGACGTGCCTCTGAGACCGTATAAGTAGAGGTGTCTTGTTTTGTATCCCCAAAATAAACCTCTATATCTGTTGTTTTAAAAATAGCAAACGGGAACTCGTATTCTGTCGAAGTTCCGTCTGCCGTATATTGTATCCTTGGCTTAATACCATAGATTTTTACATGTTCTGTCATATTGTCTCCTATTATAATAAAAGTAAAAAAAGCCCCTGTATAAGGGCCTTGGTTAATAAAAAAACACTGGATACACCAGTGCCATTAACCGAAGGAGAGTATAGCATAAATTACAAAAAAAGTCAAGGAAAATTTTCCTATAGTTATTTCTTGAACTTTTGTTAAAAATAAGATACATTTTTATGCATAAAAGGAGGATTTATGATTTTTAAAAATCTATCTATTTTTTGTTTAATTGCATTGGCGACACCCGCTTTTGCTGGCAATACTGAGATTGCTTCATTTACAAAATCAAAAAAATTATTAACCAATGTTGTTTATGCAGGTCACAATGAAACCTTTTATTGTAAGGGACATTTTGATTTAAAGAACAACATTATTTTGCCGGAAGGATTCCGGACACCCTCACATGAAAAACGGGCCTATAAATTGGAATGGGAACATGCTGTGCCGGCGGAAAACTTTGGGCGAGCTTTTGTTGAGTGGCGCGAAGGACACCCAGATTGCGTAGATTCCAAGGGGAAAGCCTTTAAGGGGCGCAAGTGTGCTGAAAAAATGAACAAAGAATTTCAATTGATGCAGGCTGATATGCACAACCTGTATCCTGCCATCGGGGCGGTGAATGCCATTCGCAGTAATTTTCAATATGCAGAATTACCAACCACTGAAATCACCTTTGGACAATGTCCCATGAAAATTGAGGGGAAAAAAGCTGAGCCCCCTGAATATACTAAAGGGGCTATCGCACGAACTTATCTTTATTTTGAAGAAGAATACGCCCCTTTCCGCATGAGTAACACCCAAAAGAAAATGATGCAAGCGTGGGATAAAGTGCACCCCGTGGATGCTTGGGAATGTGAACGCGAACGCAGAATTGAAAAGCTGCAAAAAAATGCCAATCGCTTTGTGAAAGAGGCATGTGAAAAAGCGGAACTATAGGAAGATAGTATGCCTTATGAGTTAAAAAAAATATCTGTCGTTTGCGTGATTGAAAAGGATGGAAAATTTTTATTTTTAAAACGTGCTCACACAGGCATGGCGGATGGTTTTTACATGTTGCCGGGCGGGCATGTGGAGGTTGGGGAATCCATACTGCATGCGGCAGCCCGCGAATTAAAAGAAGAACTGGGAATTACAGTCCGAGAAGAAGATTTGGAATTTAAATTGGTGGAGCCCATTAAAACACATATTACTTTCTTTTTTAGAGTGAAAAAGTATGAAGGAATACCCCAAAATATGGAACCTAAAAAACATGATGAAGTTGTCTTTTTAAGCACCGATCATCCTTTAATTCATCCTTTTTCAAAGAAGGAATTAGAATTGATAGAGCAAGGAATTTATTTTTTACCGAATGACACTTTTGATTTATAGGAGGAAACATGAAAAACTTAATTCCAATGGCCATTTGTTATGATTTTGACGGGACCCTTTCCCCTGGGAATATGCAAGAATACGGGTGGATGAAGGCGTTAAATATCAAAAAGCCAAAGACATTTTGGAAAAATGCCAATGATTTGGGATTGGCACAGGAAGCCGATGAAGTGGCTGCCTATATGTATCAAATGATGCGTGAAGCCCAAATGCATAACCAACTGATTCATCGGGCAACTTTGAAAAAGGCCGGAAAGGATATTGAACTGTTTAAGGGGGTTGCCACTTGGTTTAACCGAATCAACAAATATGCCGAAAAACAGGGCGTACAATTAAAGCATTATATTATCTCGTCAGGCCTCAAAGAAATGATTTCGGGAACACCGATAGCCAAAAACTTTGCCGAAATTTTTGCCTCCTCCTTTATGTATGATGCGCACGGAAATGCCCTGTGGCCTGCGGTAGTGTTGAATTATACCAGTAAGACGCAATTTGTCTTTCGCATCAATAAGGGCTGTGAAGATATTTGCGATCGGGAAGGTGTCAATGCCTATGTCCCCACAAAGGAAAGAGCTGTTCCTTTTTCGCACATGATTTACGTGGGGGATGGTGATACAGATATTCCCTGTATGCAGATTATTCGCCGGCATAACGGGCATGCGATTGCGGTTTATAATCCGGACAAAAAAGGCGCCAAAAAGAAAGTGGAACATTTAATTACCGACAGGCGCGTCAATATTATTGCCCCTGGGGATTATTCAGCAAACAGCCCCATTGACAAATATATCAAAGCCATTATTGATAAAATCAAAGCGGTGCACGTATTGCAAGAGTTGGAGAAATAATTTTTAATTTGCAATTCAAATAAAAATAAAATATAATGTCTTCGTTCGGATCGACCGTCCGAACTGAGGGAGTAGTAGCCCAAAAATATAGGCGAAAGAAGAATATTCTTTTGTTTGGCATTCACTTCTAAAGTGGAAAATTAAAAACTATCTTTAGGGTGGATGCCTACCGAATAAGGGTATCTGCCTGAATAAGTAGGGCTATTTCCTATGTTTTAGCTACTAACATCCACTCACTTTAACAGGTGAGTTTTTTTGTAATCCGTCATTGCGAGGGCTTTAGCCCGTGGCAATCTGATGAGATTGCTTCACTATCGTTCGCAATGACAAGAAAGGAGTGAACATGGAAAAAGTATGTGTATTTTTTGGTCACAGATTGATACCCAATTCCCAAGAAATTGAGCCACAACTAAAACGCGTGGTTCGGGAGTTGATTAAAGATGGCTTTAATACTTTTTGGTTGGGTGGGTATGGTGATTTTGACCAATTGGCGCAAAAAGTGACATGGGAATTAAAAAAAGAGTTTCCCTATATTCAACGTGTATTGGCTTTGGCGTATTTACCCACGAACAAAGAAGACTATCAATTTAAAAGCCTGTATTATGATATGATGTTTTATCCTGAAGGCGTGGAACTGGGCCCCAAAAAATTCGCAATTACCAAGCGCAACCGATACATGGTAGAAAATGCAGATGTGGTGGTGGCCTATGTGAACGCTGAAACAGGGGGGGCAGCGTATGCCTTAAAATACGCAAAAAAGTTAAATAAAAAAGTGATTGAATTAAAGCCCGATGGACCCAGAGAAAGAAATTGACATTTAAGGGGTTTTGTGGTATAATTTGGGATATGCAAAAACCTGAATTATTGGCGCCTGCGGGCGATTTAGAGGCCGGATATGCTGCCCTATATTATGGAGCAGATGCAGTGTATTTAGGCTTAAAAGCCTTTTCGGCACGGGCCAGCGCCACCAACTTTTCCCCCGAGGAACTGAACGAATTTACCGCCTATGCGCACCATTTAAAGCGTAAAGTGTATGTCACCATCAACACGCTGGTGCAGGAAAAGGAACTGGCTGATTTATTGGCCACCTTGGATGTGTGTTCTGCGTGTCAGGTGGATGGGATTATTTTACAAGATTTAGGTGTCGCACGGATTATCAAAGAAAGCTATCCGGAATTGGCCTTACACGCCAGCACACAAATGGCGGTACATAATAAAGAGGGGGCGTTAGCGTTGCAAAAAGCGGGCTTTTCACGGGTTGTTTTGGCGCGCGAACTCACTCTATCCGAAATCAAAGAAATTGCCGAAATTCCTGGGTTAGAAACCGAAGCCTTTATTCATGGGGCACTGTGTTATTGTTATAGCGGATTGTGTTTGTTTTCATCCATGGAACAGGGGCGCAGTGCCAATCGCGGCAAATGTGCGTATCCTTGCAGAGCCCTCTTTAAACGGGGCGAAAAAGAAGCGCACTTTTTTTCCATGAAAGACATGGCGTTGCAAGAGGAAGTGTTAAAATTGCCCGTCACCTCGCTTAAAATAGAAGGACGCAAGAAAAAAGCCCTGTATGTGGCGGCAGTCACCGACTATTATCGGCGGATTTTGGATAAGGGGAAAGCCGATCCTAAACGCGCCGAAAATATTCGCCAAATCTTCTCGCGTCCTTGGACAAAATTCCGCCTGCATGGCAAAAATACCGAGGTGGTGGACAACGATTTTGTGGGGCATCGCGGATTAGAAATCGGAAAAGTGGAAAAGGTCTATCACAACACTTTAATCTTTACACCCAATCATGCAGTCGCGCGCTTTGATGGGATTCAAATTGATGTGGCAGGTTCCGAAAAACCTTTTGGCTTTTCTGTGCAGGAAATGCGCGTTAAAAACAAAAATGTGTTTGAGGTAAAGGCCGGCGAAAAAGTGGAAATCAAACTGCCCCCAAAATCCCCCTTTATTGAGGCAGGACAAGTGGTATATTTGGCCTCCTCCAGCGAGGTCAAGGGAACCTATAAATTCACCACCCCCAAACCCCATGAATATAAAAACAGGATTTCTGTACCGGTGGAAGTTATTTTGAATGCAAAAGAAATTGTGGCAAAATCAGGGAAAACAGAAGTACGTTTGACGGGTGATTTTAGTCCGGCGCAAAACCCAGAAAAAATGAATGAGGCCGTAAAAAGCGCATTTCTAAAATTTAAGGATACCGCCTTTTTGCCCAACATTACAATCAAAAATAACCCGCCTGTTTTTGTGCCGATGTCCATATTAAACCAGTTGCGGCGTGAGCTTTATGACAAAATTGAAATAACCCCCAAAAAAGGCGTATTGCCAAAAACTGAAACGCGCGCCCTGCCCCCAAAAGCAAAATGGATTTTAAAAACAGATGATTTAGAAAAAATGAAAGGCGTGGATTTAACGGATTTTTCGGAAATCATTATTGTTTTAACAGAAGATTTGGATTTAGATAAGCTGGCAAAATTCCCAAAAGAAAAAGTGCGCTTTGCCCTACCCACATGGTGTTTGAATCCTTTTCACATAAAGAAAAAAATAAGGGACGTTTGGGAAGTGGGCTACACCCGATTTGAAATTGGGAATGTCTGGGGGCTGGAAGCCTTACCAAAAGGCGCCGAAATCACCGCAGATGCCAGCCTTTATATGATGAATTCTGAAGCAATAGAGCAGGCCAAAGAATGGGGCTTAAAACGCATTACTTTATCGGTGGAAGATACTTTGGAAAATTTGAAAACTGTGGCAGAAAAATCAGCTTTGCCCTGTGTGCTGACTGTGTATCAAGATGTGCCCCTTTTCCAGAGTGTGAATTGTTTAACGCGCCATTGTGCCGTGTGTCAGAAGCGGGAATGCCGTATGCGCCTTACCCGTAACGGACAGATTTATCATGTGTGGACGAAAGATTGTCAAACAACCATTTTTAATGATAAGCCTTTTTATATTGGTAAAGAACGGGAACAAATGGCGGCAGATTTTTATCGCATAGATTTTGTGAATCGCCCCTACACCCCCGAACAAGTTTCAGAGATTATTCAAAAAGTGCGCTCTGAAGAAAACATCCCCGGCCTATCAGGAAACTTAAAAAAAGAGATTTAAAAGATCCCCACCGAATTAGTGGGGAGGATTATTTTGTAAAAATCTCCCCCAATGTACCATAAAAGATATTTTTTGTCAATTTTTATAAGACAAAAAACTTTTTTATAATTCTTGCACTTTTGGGGGATTTTAGGGTAATAGTTAAATCCCCTTTTTGTTGTTCAAAAAAGTTTATTTTTCCACAACTTCCCCGTTATCCAAGCCCCAAAGGCCAGAGCGGGGGAACCATCCTTTTTTGGTATGGTTTTCATCTGAGACAGTAATTTTACAGTACCGACCCTGCGGGCATTCTTCCAGACGGGCAATTACCCCCGGTTGCACAATGGCCACAGGGTAAGATTCCGGATCATTCTTTTTTAAAAGAGACTCTTCCTTTTCCACAATCGCAAAGCGCGCTTTTTTCAGCATGTTTTGGTGTACCCATCCTACAGTACCTTCTTTATCACGCACTTGACGCCAAATTTCAAAGGTATCTAACACCTCCACTGGATAATTTTTTTCTTGATACACCCACAAAATCGGAAACCTTTCCCCAGGACCAGTCCGCATGTTGACTTTGTCATATTTCAAAGAGGCATACTCGGTTGCGTATCCCCCGAAAGACAAAAGCATAACAAATAAAAATACGCTCTTATTCATCATCTTTTTTATACCTATCCCGAATCGAACGCGTCCCCCGTCTGGACGAGGGTTCCAGCGCTTTAAATTCATCCTCTTCTTCTGATTCATCCAATAAAATTTCATCTGTAGATGTTTTATTGGTTTGAACCTGACGTTCAACCTCTTGCCACGCCACTTGTACGGCAGGAAAAATCACCAACTGCGCACATACAACTCCACGGTGTAAAACGTAATCAGACGTAGAAGTATTACGTAAAAGGACAAACAAAGGCCCTCGTTCAGCCGGATGCAAAATACTGGGGGCATCCGATACAACGATCCCTTCTTTTCTGGCCAATTTGGGCAAACTCACAACCTGACCACAATAACCATTGGGAATCCCTATAGCAAACCCCACAGGCACATAGGCACGTTCCCCCGGTTTCAATCTGACTGGGGCAGAAACCGCAGCTTGCAAAGTTAAAGCAATATGATCCTTGGATTCATAGCTGGGAAGAGGCAAACCTTCCCCATCTGACGTTCGACAAATGTAAAGTGTTGGTACCATTTTTCCCCCTTTAAGTAATTTCTGTAATTGCGCGAATATTCCCATTACGATTAATTTGAACAACGCGCAATTTATCCTTCATTTCTTTAAAAAGTTTTTCTTCTTCTGAACCAGAAAAACTTTGGTGATTACTTTCGGCAATACGCCCGATAAAAGCACGATAGGCTTCATTTGGGTCCGCTGCATGAATAGTAGCAAAACAGTTTTCATGTCCCGAATTCATCAGCTTCCAAATGGCATTCGCATTCGTTGTGGAAATTTCCCCCCCCAAAATCGCATCCGGCGTAAAACGTACCACCAAATCAATCACATTCGCATAAGTAAAAGTATTTGTGGCTTCAGTACGAGAAACAACCAAGTGAACATGATTCGGTTGCTTTACAATCAATTCGCGGGTATCTTCAATGGTAATGATACGCTTATGTTCATCCAATAACTTAATCATATTATTCAAAAAAGTCGTTTTACCTGTAGCCGTTGCCCCGCTGATCAAGATATTATCCCCCCGCTGAATGGATAAAACCAGACGTTCATAGGGGTCATCAGGATCTTCCACATCTTTTAATCTATTCAGTTGACGTAACCGTCCCCCTTGTGTTAAACCGAATTGTTCCATACCAATATCCAGATCTTCACGATACACACGAATGGCCATGGCAATACCACCCGTCAAATCATCATTATCGTACATAACGTTCCGACCCGCTATCCCAGAAAAACGATGTCCGCCGGGAAGTGCTGCAAACACCACAGGCACCCCACCAACAGGATCATAGGCTAAGTCATAGGTGTTAGCAATGATGTACATAATATCATTCAAATATTCACGAGTCAGTTTTGGATCTTCATAATAATGCCACGGATGAGCATGTTTTCCCCTGAGACGCAGCCATATTCCCCCCGGATTATCTATTGCCACTTCTTCCACATTATCTTGGGAATACCAATAGGAAAGCGGCCGAAGGGTCATTTCTAAAACTTTATAGGTATCTGTGATTGAAAGGGTACTCATCGTTTTCCTTTAAAAAAGAGGTTTGTCTTCCAATGGTACCGGTGCCACTTTTCGATCTGAAATATCCGGCATACGATCAGTGCCATCATAAATGGGCGTTTCCATTTCTTGTTGATTATTGGAAGGGATATCGGTATTAGAGGAAGCTGGCATTTTTTCATCCTGTTCTGAACGACGTTGTTGCGTCCATGAATTTATTCCCTGAGGTGTCTTGGCTTGGTATTCCGAATCGTCCTCTTCTTTCGGAGGATTTTTGTCCATATAATCCGCATCATCTTCTGGGGTTCGCAACCATAAATCCTGAGAAGGGAAGACGGTTAACCGAGTTCCTGAAGGAACAAAAATGACAGGAGGTGTTTGCTGAGCTTTAGCAATCATATCATCCAAAATATCACCTATTTTTTCGATGAATTGCTTGCGCGCATCATTCATTGCTTGAGAACGTTGAGACATTGTTTGAGATTGCGTTTGTTGTCCTGTTTGCATATTTGTTTGAACAGTCACTTCTTCATTCGTCGCCATTAAATATGAAACCGCAGAACTTGCCAGTGTAGACAAAACGGATGTCCCATATTTATTCCATAACTGTTCATCCAAGTAGGCAGCGACCCCACCGCGCCCTTGTGCGTCCCCTGAATTTGATCCAGACAGATCGAAAGCAGAACCATCAGGTCGAATTAACCGATTCCAAGAAATCTGAAGCTTTGCAACCCCATTGACTGCATTTTCACCTTCACCCCCAAATGTTCCAATTAAACGACTTCCTGCGGGAATTAAGATATTGCGTCCTTCTTCCCCATAAATGTTTGTTTCAACGATCGCAATTGCAGGCACATCCGAATACCTGGAATCGATAGAACGCGCCAAAACTGCCGGAATCGCCTTCCCCTGCAGGACAACATGTGTCATATCAACCGGCCAAGTGGAAATGGATTTTCCACTCACCCCGGCCTTTGTCCAATCTTTATCTTTTTTAGGTTTCGCCATTTCTTTTATTTTTGCAGAAATTTTAAGCGTACCAGCCCCACGTTCCCTTTGCGTTTTCATACCTTGACGACGTTTGTTAATTTTATCCGTAAAATCATCAATCTGTGCTTGCGTTGGTTTAAATGGCGTATGAATATCGGGACGTTCTCTGTTCCCAGAAACAGGATCCGACATTACCTTGTTATCCCATGTATAAGGACGTCCATCATCCCCTAAATATCCAATAATCATTCCACTTTCATCGGTTATCGTCCCATCTGAATTAACCATATAGGTGTTTGACCCAATATTGATAGCACGCGCAGGCCTATTTGATTTTCCCATACCAGACATACCACATTGCTTTAACAGTACAGAAACATCGATACCGCGAAAACTTTCAACATAGTTTCCATCTGGCGTAAAAACTTGCCCATCAGGGGTTACTGTATAAATCAAATCCCCATTTTCATCCCGCAATGTTCCATCAGCCATCAATGAAGCAATCTTTTGACCATCATATCCAACTAAATCACACCCAGAAAGGTACCCCAGGCCAGGAACATACGAGGTATGAATATCTGGCAGAGAATTACCCCATGGATCTGTGAGTTGCCCCTTTGGTGGCACAACAAATATGGGTTCTCCATTGGTTCCTTTCACTATATCATCACCTCCTTGGATATATTTTACAACACCCTCAGAATCTGAAAAAATGGTATTTTGTCCACCAACATTTATCCCTATTTTGTTCCCATTCCAATCATAAGCCGTACCAGATTCATCCACTTGACCAATATTACTTTCCCCATTATAAATACTCCCATCTGAACGGGTCCAACCGATAATATTACCTTTCTCATCAATAATTACACCGCGTTCAACAATCGTACATAATTTTTCCCCGTTTGGTGCCAACATCTCACCAGAATTTGTGGCACACCCGATTTCAACCCCATTCAAATCCACCACAGTTGAATCAGGGAGGGTTCTCCCCATCAGTTGCTTCCCCGAAATACAGGGTTCATTATTTCTGACAACACGTCCTATTTTGGAACCATTGGCATCCACTGCCCACATATCACGTCCAATCCGCCCCACAACGGAACCTTGACCATTGATCACACGACCGTCATAAGCCGTTTGACCAACAATTTTACAATCATTGACCACTAATCCTTCCGGAATTAAAAAACCTTGAATACGTAGTTCATCAATTTCTGACTCTGCATCATTCAACCGAACAAGTCCTGCATTGTCCACGCGCCCATGAACCTCCCCTTGATAAGAGATAACAGTCCCATCATAAGAGGCAATGCCCATTACATCCCCATCATTACTAACAGCGGACATAATCGGGAAAACACGCGCCACAACAGGGGGCTTTTGACCTGATTTATTTACAACATAAGCATTATCTGTGATACGGAATAATTTTTTAGCAGCATTATCAACAACATCCCCCAGGATGGTTGTACGTCCCAAAACTTTAAAACCTTGATTAAGTCCGATCGGAAGGCCTTGTTGAACTGTATGACCTGCATAAGGCATACTGTTAAAGACAGCTTTTTCAGGCACACCTGCTACCGATCCATCCGGTAAAACACGCCCCGCAAAAACATTTTTATCCCCAACTATGGTGCCATCCACCGTAGAAACAACCCCATAATACGTTCCAATATCATCTACAATTCCCCCATTTGGCATAGTATTTCCCAGCCACATATTGTCTGTTGAAAGCGCTGATCTGAAAGCCATTTTATTTCCAATTTGAATCCCTGATTTATAAACAGCCGCTGTTCCAGAAGTCACCCCTGCAAAACTCCCACGTTTGTCAATGAATACATTAGGAGCATAAATACCTCCCATTAATTCCCCATTCGGAGAATAAACCAAGCCCGTCCCCGTCACAATAGCTGTTTTTTTACCCGCTTTATAAATTTGTCCATCAGAAGCAACTGTACCAATCATCCCCAAGGTGGGCGTGATCGCCGCCCCAGAAGAAACCATTCCTCCTGATAATTGATTTGAGGTATTGAAATAATAACGATTCATCATAACCGACCCAATTGTTTTATCTGATCCCAAAGAAACGACTGATCCTGTTTCAGAAACAATTCCCAATACGCGTCCTGATTCAATGCTGGAAACAAAAGGAGAAGGTGTTTTTTCAAGCCCTATAATCATCCCTTTACTGGCAACATAAGGGTCAAAACCTGTTTGGGAAATCCTTAAACCATTGGCCTCTAAAATTTCCCCTGACGCACCAATAAAACCAACAGATTTAGAGGCCTCATTAAATGCTGTTGTTCCAAGGGTTAAAAAACGTCCAATTATTTGACCATTCACGTCAAAAACATGTCCGTCCAAACCAACTGAGCCAAGAACTCTTGTCCCATTTTCAATTTTTCCATCTGCACGCAACCATCCCATTAATTGCCCATTGGTGTCTATGGCAATTCCCGGCGTTAAGATCTGACCTATAATGGCACCATCAGCATCATACAAGAAAGAACTATTTCCTATAACCGCAATCTGTTCCCCTTTGCCGGAGAGAACCTCACCTTGCGAGCTAACAGTCCCCAAATATTCCCCCATTGCGTCCACAACAACGGCAGAACTCACAATATTTCCCATGAAATTTTGGGAAAGATCCAACGCTTCACCTGATGGTAAAATCGTTCCCGACATACGTCCATCTGGCGCATTCAGTTCCCCGTGAAAATTTGTCCATCCCACCAATTTACCATTTTTATTAACAAACGGAGCCAGTGAAATTAAGGATCCTTTAATGGTATTATCTTGTCCCAAAATCAAGCCAGTACCAGAAACAGTCCCAATAAAATTACCTCTTATATCATTGACTTGAAATTGATAAGCTAAATCATTTGCCATTCCCGATAATTTAGGTTCAATAGATCCCACGAAGCCTTGAACAGAAACACCCACCGAAATTGATGGTGCCACTTGACCCAATATTTGATTTTTATCAGAAATGGCCAAGCCATTTGTCAAAACCCGGCCAATTTTAATTTGCCGATTATCCAAAATTTCAGCACGATTATTTGCAAAACCAACATACTTTCCATCGCTGGACAAAACCGGACCAACAGGAACAACACCTCCGACCAATTGTCCTTCCATATCCGTCACAGAACCATTTGCATGAATCGTATAATTTCCCATAGCATCTGGACCAATCAAAATCCCATTTGCATTCAATGTTCCCAAAAAAGAACCATCTAATTTTATAAAAGTAGAACCTTCCGGAATTAATCTTCCGATAATATCTGTTCCTGTCTGATTGATGACTGTAAAGCCCGGTAAAACACGACCTAATTGTCCCCCTGATTTATCTTTTAAGCTGCCTGTCAGTTGATTGTATTGACCCAAAATTTTACCGCTATCTGAAAACACTGTCCCAGAAAAGGGAACAACCCCTTTTAATTGACCTTTATCCCCAATAACCCAACCATTGAAATAAACATCCCCTAACCAATTTCCATTTTCATCATAGGCTTTATTGCCAACAGAAGTCCCCCCCAAGGGATAACCATTTTCATCAACTATGACGCCCCTTGTATTTTGACTTAAAACTTGCAATTTTTTTTCATAAACACACCCAATGATTTGGCCTTTATTATCCATAATCTGGCCATCCAAACGAACACGCCCAATCACTTGATTTTGTGCATTGATATAAAGCCCAAGCGGCGTCACTTCCCCGCTGATATCTCCTTGTAAATTTTGAACAGTCTTGTCTGGATTGACACATCCATTTTTTACTCCCTCCGTTGATACGACATCACCATTCATAGAAATGAGCCCCAATAAACGGCAGCCTTCAGCTATGGCTGTTCCCCAAGGAACAATAGCCCCTATTTGTCTTTTTTTATCATCAACTGCTCTTCCATCTGGCGTTATATGTCCCAGTTTTTTTAAAGATAAATTCACAACACTGCCATCTGGATAGACGGAGCCTGTATGAGTGCATCCCCCTGAGGTAATTAGACCTTCAGGCATCAAAGACCCCACAAACGTTCTGTGTGCAAAAGCCGTTCCATCTGGATTCATAATACCAATTTGTGTCGCTTTAAAATTCAAGGCTTTTCCTTCAGAATTCACAAAGCCAATAGGAGTCCCCTCCTCATCAATGATAATACCTTCACGAATCACAGAACCCAATTCATTCATCTGATTATCGACAATGGATCTATCCAATAAAACATGACCAACAGTTTGATCAAAAGAATCTTTCACCTCACCATTTAACTTTACTTCACCCAAGGAACGGCCACCGGCACCAACCCCAACACCACGCGGCACAACACCACCAACCAATTCCCCTTTATCATTAATGGCAAACCCCATAGGACGCATAAAGGCTATTTTTACTTTTGACTCATTGACGACAGAACCATCCGGCATAATAAGGCCTACGTAATTCCCCATGGAATCGATCACTGCCCCCCAAGGAGCAACAAAACCAATAGCATTTTTATTAGCATCAATAACTTGGCCATCTACCCGCGGATATCCCATCACCTTTCCTTTGGCATCCACATATACAGCAATACCATTATTGACAACAAATTTTCCAAACACATTCCCTTGTTCATTCATGGCTGGCATTGCATAAATTGCCTTACCAACAATTTTAAAAGTTGTGGGATCAATAATCGTGTTATCGTTCAATAAACGTCCCACAACTTTTCCTTCGGGATTGACCACATCCCCATTTTTGGCAATATCCCCCATCAATTCATTTTTTAGATCCAAAGGAACTTTTTTAGGTTCTGTGATTCCTATAATTTCACCGGTTTCTTTATTCTTTATCAAGCCTTCCGGTGTTTTTTCAGCATCCGGATTATTGGGGTCAACGGGTTTTCCATCAGGCCCCAATCCTTCTTCTGGACGAGCTTGCGCTTTTTCTTTTTCTTCACAACAAATCACACAATCTTTGGAATCTGTTGATTGTGCTTTCAGCATCACTGTTGTACGTTCTTTTCTGAACACAGAAGGACTGTGTTCCTGCCATTCAATAACTAAAGTATTTTGAATATTACGCAGTGTTTTCGGAGCCCAAGACACGTTAATTGTACATTCTTCATCTTTTGCCAAACGTTCTTTCTCCATGCAGGATCCAGACAGAACAAAACCATCCGGTTGTTCTTCGATTAATCTTTTACTGATTAATCTGATTGGAGCATTTTCTGCTTTTAAAACAATCGGAGCCTCCGCCTCAGATCCAATTACAACGTTAGGCGTCATAACCACTTCTGATGGTGTGACAACAAGTTGCGCATCCCCTCTGGAACTTAAATTAGGCAAACCGGCTTCTTCCGTGCCATTCGGGTCAATCGGTTCAACTGTCCAATCTCCCGGATCCCTGCGCACCCTTTGAGTTGCTTGTTTGGGTTGCATGCGACACCAAGCCAACAAAAAGAGTAAAGCAATAACAAGCCCAAAAACCAACAACAAATAGTTGGTTCTGCGTTTGGATTGAGCTGATAAACTTTCTCTATTTGGTGCCATTTAATTTCCTTTACTGAATTCGAACCACTGAGCAAGAAAATCCTCTGCGACCAATTTTGCGACACAAAGTATCGGCCGTTGACACATCTTTTACCATTCCTGCCCGCAAGCGGAAGACCTCCATCACATCCCCATCAGCCGTCGCATCTACGGAATAATAAGGCTCATAACCTGTTAAAATATCCTTATTTTTGGCATACACTTTATTCCATAAGGCCTCTAACTCTGAAATCTGGGAACTGGTACCAAATTCAATAGCAATAGATTCTGCTCCAATATTAGCCACAATATCCCCTTTCTTTTGAGAGGCCTCTTGAATCGCTTGGCTTGTCTGAGCACTTTGCCGCACTTCTTGCGGAATTGCACGTAAATTCTGCCATCCTTTTACACCATTACAACGTCCTGAACCTGTTTCATCATAGCAATAAGGTGCCGCATTTGTTGCATAAGGGTTATGAACCATCTCGGTCATCAGTGGCGTTCCATAAGGATTTAATCCTGTTGATTGTGGGACAGAATCGTACAAAACAGCCCCTCCCCCTGCCAATAAGGCGTTGGATGTTTGATGAGGGTTAGCGGTTCCTGGATTTGTTGGCATTCCTCCAACACTTTGCGTATTTGCAATTGAACCACTATAGTCTGTGTACTCCAGACCAGCAGCAGGATCCCGACGTAACTTGATACAAATCAATTTTTTACCATTGCGCAAAACCAAATCCCCGATGGCTTCCACTACAATCAGACGACTGTTAGGACCACGTGCACGATAACCGACAGGAACCTCCGTGTCTTGAACCAATAAATTGACAATAGGACGTTGCGTCATCGTCAATGCCTTTGGTCCTAAATCAATATAGGTAAAAATGTTATCTCGCCAAATATTATCTGGCGCAATATCCACATCATCAGGATTTGGCAAAAACATATCTAAATCAAATTTAATACTTTCAGGATCCATCGGAATTGTTTTCAACCAATCATTGGGTCCAGAAGAAGCCGTTGCCAACGAAGTTTGAGCTCCCGCCTTCCCATTTTTGACAGAACCGGAAACAGCCCCAGGTGCAGCCGCCATGGAACTGGCACCATTTGCATCGACCATCTGCCCGCCATCAGCCGCGGGTGTCCATCGTGGTCCCACCAACACATCCACAACAGATTGTGTAATTTTATCTGTATTAAAGGTCTCACTGCGCAAATAGAAAACGTATCTATTCCCCGAACGACCAAAAATAATCATATTGCTGTCTACACCAATGTAGGAAGGATCCGCATAAACAAGTAATGAATTAGGCGCCACAATTTCCCCATTAAAAGATTCCGGCGATCCGATATGGACTTTTTCAATCAATTCCCAAGCAGGAAGATTGATCAACGTCATCATCCCTTCACGCAACCGTACAGGTAAAACCGTATCGGGCGTCCAATTGTATTTAGAATATCCCGGTTTAGTCTGGCCCTCCCCCAAATGTTCCATTGGATTATTCCAAGCTTTTTGTTGCATTCCCATAGAATGAATATAACTTAAATCAACCTGATCAAAAGAACCAGCATTTTGATTGATTGCATCCATCATTAATGCGCTTTCTGTATCAGTTGGTGTTTGAATTTGCGCATAAGACACGAACGAAACCAAAAGGGAAAAAATCCCCCCCGCCAAAAATGGATAAATGGTTCTTTGTTTCATCTTTCCTCCCAATTTTTATTTAAATCTTTTGACATCTTAATCCAAAATCATCAGAATGTCCACACTTTTTTAATTTGTGTCTTCATTTTCTTCTAAACTTCTGCGCCCAAATCTCGTAACCATAAAGCCCAATGGATTTCTGAGACGTTGAGCCCACGACATCTTCCTATGGGTTGGTTGAAACATAACTTCCATCGTAATCAACCATTTTGAAGTATATTGTTCGCTGATTCTTTGGCTCATATTCACCAATTCAACTTCAGCCACCCACCGACTGCTATCCGGATATTTTTCTTGCCTATTCACCCGTAAAATACGAACATCACGCGTCAAACCATCTCTTTGAGCTTGTTCCAAACCTTTAATAGATTCTGTTTTAAAAAAGGTATCATAAACCGACGATTCACTCATTGCAAAAATCGGCCCATCAATTCCCCAACGTTTTTCCATCTCTGCAACATCTGAACTAATTCCGAAACGAGCCAATAAGTATTCACGCACCAATGATTCTTGCAGGACTTTTAAATCTTCATCAGACATAGAAGAAAAATCAGGGCGCACGATTGAAATCACTTGATAATCTTTATTTTGGGCTTGCATATAAAAGGGTTGTACCCGTAACAAAGGGGTCAAACCAGACAAGGCAACAAGTATCAGTATATTCGCAATAAACGCCAGCACGGCAATCAAAGAAAAAGCACGGGCCATCCACAAGTATCGTTCTTCTTGCAAAACTTCTTTTTCTGAATACTGATCATTTGTGTTTTGTGGTTCTACCATAAAAAATCCTTTTCCTATTAACCAAGCCACTCAGGTAATTCGGGAGCTTTTTTCAATTCCAAACATGCACAGGGTGATTTTTTTAGTTCGGAATAATCTTTTCCAATCCCTACAGGCTCTTGTTCATAAATGGAACCACACGCTACCAAGGCCAATACAGCCAATACAAGCAAAGTAACTGTTATTTTTTTCATACAAAACCCTCCTTTTTTAATATTTCCGCCTTAAATCCTAGCACAGAAAATAAAAAATAGCTAATCTTTTTTTTAATTTTTTGCAGATTTTACGTCTGCTTCTTCAAAACGTGTAAAAACAAGCCCGTACGGATTGGTAAAAAAGGGAGAAAAACGACGCCGCGCCGAAAAATATCCGAATTCCAAAATGGCATTTTTTTCTTTGAAACGCACTTGATTATCTGCTAAAACTTCGTACACATGAAATGTCACATCAAAACGGTTATTGGTACGTTCTAATCTTTTGATTTCAATAGATGATACAGAGTTTGGCAAGCCTTCAATTTTCTTTTCCAGTTCCTGAGCAAAATCACTATATACGGATGGCAATGAAAGTAAATAAAGAGGCCCTCCCCTACCCCAACGATACACCATTTCGTCTGGGTCTGGATATTGTTCATATCTGATAGACAAATAATAGCGCACCAACATTTCATCTATTTTTTCTCTATCAACAACTTCCATCGGTACAACAGTATTTAATTGGGAAAATTCATGCAAAGTTGCAGAATCCTTCGTCGCTGAAAAAATTTGGGCATTTACCTGTAATTCTTTTTCTGTTTGAAGAGCCGTCAGGGACAGTAAAACAAGCACAGATAAAGACAAAAAGGCGCAAAATAAACTAACACGAAAAAAAATAAGTAACCTTAATTTTTTCAGTGCCATGGTACTCTCTTTCTTTAGAATTGACAATTTGCCAACAACGGCATATTTTCACGTTGTTTATCCATAACGGAATTAATTTGCTGATATGATTCCGCTATAATTTTATCCGTTGACTTTTTTTCCCGCATCAACTGATCCACATTGATCGCATTGGTTTGCGTCAAATAGACTGAAGCTCCTTCATCTTTTTCCAGTGCCATCAAAGCAAGACGTTGTTGAACTGTTGGCGACATTTGAGAAACATGCAGTGTCTCTGACATATCAGCTGTGGCAGTTTGAGCTTCTGCTGACAAACGTGCGCGTTTTTGTGATTTCAATCGTTCACGACGTGCCACATAATCTGGATTTTCTTTGTCTTGTTTTTCTAATTGTTCTGTGTATTTATATGCTTCTTCAATAGCTTTTTTCTTCAATTCTTTCAACTGTTTTTGAACACGCACATAATGTCCACGATTAGAAATATCAAAATCTGTTGTGTCTATTCCCAATTCATTCAACTTTTCAATAAATGGTTGAACCATTTTTTGTTGAGCTGCGGCAGTTCCTAGACTTCCTTTATCCATTGCATCAACCACCAAAGTTATTTCATATTCATTTTCTAAATCACTTTTTTGGCCAACTTTAGCTTCAACCGTTGGGGTCATACTTTTCCCAACAAACGCCTTTGACATTTCTCCGCCATCTGTATAATTTTTAAATTTATCATTTGACATTTTTTTCCATGGTTCCGGCAGCTCTGGAATTACATTTCCCGTCAAGGGATCAATTCGCACAATATCCTTCCAGTTAGGAAGTGCTTTGGGTGCTTTTGGCGGATTACCGCTCACCGCTGTTGGATTTGTTGGACGACGCCCCTGGCTGATTTCAGCGACATATGCTTTATGTGCTGATAAAACTGTATTATATTTTGCCGCATTATGACGCGTTTCTTCATCCACTGCAGGGCGTCCCTTTAAAGGAGCACCGTATGCCACATTCAAATTTTCATAAAATTGATTCCATTCCTTTTCAAACAAAGAAATTTGATCTTGCCATAAAGGAAATGATTCGCCAGAATTAACTTTTCCCCATTTTTCAGGGTTCGCATACACATCCATCATAATATCACGATTGATTGTCCAACCGGCCATTTCATTTTGTTGGCGTTGTCGCAAGGACATTGTCAATTTATCTTGATTTTGATTTTCAATTTCCTTTTGTGAAACTTGACGTTTCTGCTCATAAGTAGCCATCATTTTTGACCAAACTTCTTCTGGGTTTTTAAAGACCTTCCCTAATTTTTTGACGTTGCAAGAGGTGATATTCTTTTGCATTTCTTTAAAAAGTTCCCCTTGTTTTTTCAAATTTGCAGAAGTTTGAGCCGTATCACGCAACCCAGGCATTTCATTCATTAAATTATGAATTAAAAATGCTTTTTCTAAAGCTTCATTTTCATCTGTTAAATATGTTGTAACTTGTATAGATTGAGGCTGAGGAGCACGGCTGGCACGCAAAGTAATACTGGCCATTGAAGGAAAAGAAATCAATCCAGCCAACATTAAACAAACACCTAAAGAAATCGTTTTTTTATACATCTTCCCCCCTATTTATTTTTATCATCACCCAAACCATAGTTTTCAATTTCTGACGGTGTATTATTTTCACCGGCAGCGTTTTGAGGTGTCATTGGCTCAGGCCCTGATTGTAAAGCAGATTCATCGATTATTGCTTGCGTTGGAATTTTTGTTGTATCTATATCAGCTTCCATTGTTTCTGCACGAGCACGAACACGCGCAGCGATAACACGCTTACGTAATACCATCAAAGCATCCAAGATCAAACGACGTGTCGCAACTGTACTGGCCGCATCGCTATAATCAGTATAACTGCCAGAAGAAACCTTCTCTGCAATGGCAGCCAATTCTGCATATGTCTTTTTCATGACCAAAGCGTCCGTCATGGCCTGAATAGCACGTTGCTGTGCACGATATTCAATCGCCCATTTATCTGCAGACAATTCATCCAAAGATGCCTGTCCTTTCATGATTTCCCTTGTTCTTAAATCTGCCAATTTCCCAATAGAGGTTTCTTGAATTTTAATATCTGATGGATAGGCGCCAAATTCCGCAGGAATATCCGTCACGGATGAAGCAACTGCATTTAATACAAGTTTAGTTGAAATAGAACCTTTGTCACCAGTATAAGCTCCACCACAGCCACCTGAACGACCCTGTTCCCCTTCAAAAACCAATTTGGCTGTCAACTTCTGGTCATCTGTAAGAAAGTATTTAACAGCTGTAGATAACCCACGTCCGATGGCTCCAAATACATCAAAACTGAGATAAGAAAACCGTTGTGCACAAACACCCGCCGCTTGAGCCCGAAACGTTCCTAAGATTAATCCCAATGAAATTAAAGCGATAAAAAATGTCTTTTTCATATCTATTTCCTTTCTGCACTGGTCGGTTTTGCTTCATTCATTAATTCAATAGGTTGACCGGATAAGAAATGAATTGCATCTGCCTCCATCATTTCAATTTGTAAAGCCAAGTCCACCAATGCCATTTTTACCATTTGTTCCAATGTATGGGCATCCACTGCAATAGATCCCAATTCCCCATCCCCTGACACAGCCGCAGAAGAAATACTTTCCAAATCATTTTGGATATACCCTTTGACACGATATCCCAACGAGATATGGCGACCCGCTGCTTCTTGAGTATACTTATTTCTTTGAGCACGAATTTTATTTTTATACTCTGTCGTTTTTTGTTCGGATTTTGTTGGGTCGGCAAAAAATTCCGTTTTTACTGCTGTTCTTATATTTGCACGGACAGTTTCATTGTTTTTAGCAGAAGCAAGAGCCGTTTTTAAGGGCGAATATCCCACATTTCCTTCATTTGCCAAAATTTCCGCATTCACATAATCAAAGGCAGAACCAGAAAATTCAGAACCCGCAACTGAACCGGGGTTTAATTGTTCAGTGGTTGTATTCGTTGTTGCCGCAGATCCCCCCGCGCCACAGGCCTTTTGATTATCCTCTTCCTGAGTAGCAATTAATTGGGCTTTAGATTCCCCATCCCCTGTTAAGGAAATAATGCCGGCAATAAGCCCTGTAATACTACGCACACTGTCTGTCGTCACATAAGGTTCTATCGGTACTGCTACAGCACCACACAAAGGAGTTTCACATGGACATTTAGCACTATATCCATTAGGAAGAAATGCCATTACCTCCTTGACCAAAAAAACACATCCTGCAAACGTTCCCAATAAAATCAGACTTTTTTTCATCTTATTCCTCCGTTTCATCAGACCCATCTATCAAAACAGGTCCTGTTTCGTTGATAATGCGCAGCCCTGACGCTTCCAAATCGCGCCCCATCAAGGCATTGACATCATTGATTTGACGATGCGTATCTAACACAATATCTGCCATACGATTATACAGTCCCGTCGGCGAGGTTTGTTTGTTGAAATTTTCAGCCAATTTTTCAAAGTGCTTCTCCAGAGATAGCGTTTCTTTATCGGTTGTTTTGGTATTTTCTTTTGATTTTTCATCTTCTGATTCTTCTGCGGTGGTTTGACTGTCTTTGGCATCTTGTTTAGCAGACATATTTAAAACCTTATCGGCCGTTGCAGAAGCCAAAGTAACCGATGCCAACAACCATTCATTTTGACGTTGCGTTGCACAACTTTTATCATCCAAATCGCAGTCCCCTTTTATCGCTGCATCGGGTGTTTCAAATAAATATTCTTGTACAGCTTGACGCGTATTTTCAAATATTTTCTCATCAGAAACCTTTGTCAATTCTATTTGAGCTATCACCTGATCTGCGGTATACACAGTTGCCAATGATGAATCCCCAGAAGTTCCAGAGCTCCCCGAAGATCCTCCCCCTGAGCCCCCACCTAAAGCTTTCTCTAATTGTTTAATGGCTTCACCGGCTTTGACGGTACGCTCCCCCAATTTTTCGCTGGTAACCCATGCATCCGCTCCTGTCGCTAGGGTCATTGCAGGGTCAATCCAGGCATGCCAAAGCCAAGGAAAAGTTAAATTTTGGTTTCCTATGATAGGGAAGGAAAAAGCAGGCAAAGAAATAACCGCCACAATACCAGCCAAAACAATATTTGATTTTTTCATTATCATTGCCTCCTTAATCTGTTAACTCTGCTGTATCAGGGATTGCTCTGGCCGCTTCAATTGTTAGAACGGATCCTTGTAACATATTCCCTTGATTCAGGCGTTGCGCCAATTCCAAATTCATCATAGCCACAATTTTCATGGCCGCCACAGTATTCACCCCGGTTCCAATTATGGTACTCAAATCTTGAACAGCGATTTTATTGGCTTCCCCATTTGTTGCAACTGCTATTAATTTTTTTCTTGTTTTGTCTCTTTCATCCTCTGACAAAGAGCTACTTTCATCATCTTCCATGGCTTGCTGCACAGATTTCAGACCCAATTCCGCATGGGCAATACCCGCCGTACCATAATTTTGTTCATTTTGTATTTGGCGTATAGCAACTTGGTCGCGTTCTTCTGAAGTCATGCTGTCATATTTTGAACAAACAGAATATTTTGCAGCACATGACCCTGCCCCCGGTATTTCATCGGAATCTTCCGTTGTTGAAGAAGCATTACTTTTTGATTGTAACCATTCCAAATCTTCTAAAATCTTTTCACGTGTTTCATCTGTGACAATTTCAGTCACCAAGGTTCCGACCCCAACGGCTTCGATCCCTACATTTTTAAGAGCCGCTGCCTGAAAAGGTAATTTTTGAAACATTGAATCATATTTGGTTCCGCCAGGACTCCCCTTATTTCCCGCACCATTACTTTTGGCCGCCTTTTGATATTCATCCTGAGGTTTTGGTTTCCATTTTGTTGTCACATCTTTCATCGAATTTAAAACCATATATTCTGCTGTCAGTTGCGCGGGATCTATGTTGATAGCGGGAACATGTGGGGTTCCGATAGAAACGTAATATTCAGGAGGCTTAACGAACGAAATAACTGCCCCCAAAGCTCCCAAAGCAATTCCCGCATAGGGGCTGATGGTTGAAGCAGCCGTTCCTGCCGCTGTTTGGGCAACACCACCGGCAATCATACCCAGCGTACCGGTCTGACCAAAGGCTGTTGTCGAAATAATGGTACCAGCCATCAGCCCAACCATTAACGTTTCTTTGAATATATTCATACAAGATCTTTTCATGTTCAGCCTCCTTATTGTGATTCCCCCGGACGAATTGTAATACTTGGCGCCGGAGAACTGGGTTCGCTTGGGGTTGTTGTTTTTTCATCAATCGCATTTAAATTGACCGCCCCTTGCAATCCTAATTGAACTGCTGATAAGGCCGCCCCGCGTGTGATTTCAAATAAAACAAGACGATCTGCATCCGTGATTGCACTGATGCCACCTAAACTGCCTTGAGCCCCATCAACTGCATCTTTAAACGCTTGTGCCCGATCATAGAATGTAGATGATATTGCATTTGATCCTTCCCCAATTTGGGTGGCAGCTGTCGCCCATTCTCCCAACAGTAAGGCTCTGCGTTTTCTGATTTCTTTTTGTTCATTTGTTGTTAATACATCCGCTGAGGGGGTGGAGGTCACTTGACCGGTCCCCGCTGATTGCCCCCCTGAGGTTCCGGCAGACATAGAAATCGCAGGCGTCGATGTATTTTCTTTTGGTTTTTCTATATCTTTTGACAACAAGCTGATGTCAATTTTCCCCATATTTAACAAAGCAATTAAAGAATTTGCCGCCCCCGAAATCGTTGTGGCAGAAATAGGAGTATCGGGTTGCACCGTAGATGCCCCGGAAATAGGGGTACCTTGAGATTCACCCATAGGCTCTGCTCCTACTATTCTGACTTTTTTGGTGGCATCATCATGTTTATTGCCTTCCACAGCCTCCATAATAATCAAAACGTACTGTGGCACATTGGATACACTGACGGGCGCCCAAAGACTTCCGGGCTCGGGAACTCCGCCAGCCCCACCTTCTCCACCTTCTGACGCATTTGGTTTTATAGGCGTATCGGATTTTGCCTCTGGTGTATCTCCCATCGGTTGCAAATCTTTTGCTGGCACGGTTTGAGGTCCTGATTCACCTTGGATAGTCACATTACCTTTGCCATCTGTACCTATCACCTGGACCGCAGTTCCATCATAACGAACCATATCCCCAACCTGTGGGTTCATAGGTGCTGTTGATGGAGTTGTTGCACCAGCTAAATCAGTTGAGTTTGAGGGAAAACGAGCCTGTGAAACATCATATTCATTAGCTACTCCACTACCGTCCGCATATCGAAAAGTCCCATCTGACATTTTATTGATAGTTGTTCCGTATTCTGTTGTCTTTGTATCCACAACAGTGGGAACAGTGGAACCACCAGCGGTACTACCAGCAGAGGCAGAAGTGGATGAAGCAGGAGCACCAGTCGGCTGCCAACCTTTTTCACTCCCCAAGTACACCAGCGTTTCATCAGTAGTATACTCACCAATTTCTGGAGACGAAGGAGTTGTTGTGGCTGAACCGCCACCAGCGCCAGCAGCAGAGGCAGGTGCAGAAGTGGATGAAGCAGGAGCGCCAGTCGGCTGCCAACCTTTTTCACTCCCCAAGTACACCTGCGTTCCATCAGTAGTATACTCACCAATTTCTGGAAACGAAGGAGTTGTTGTGGCTGAACCGGCAGTAGGGGTAGAGGCAGGTATAGGAGCGGGTGAAGTTTTTGTGGCTACATAACCAGGATCAGGAGCCCTATCAGCAAACGTACCACCACCAACAGCAGGGGTAGATGTAGTAGTGGATGAAGTAGTTGTGGCTGAACCGGTCGTGCTAGTAGTAGTGGTAGCAGCAGTAGAGGCGGGCGCAGAAGTGGATGAAGCAACTGCAGCAGAACTCGCTTGTTGTGTTGTCATCCCTTGTGGCACTTGCCCCCAGTTTTTTCCATACCAAACAAAGTCAGTCGATTGGTTTCCTGAACTCACGGTTACCACTTGACCAACATGATCCCCACTAAAAGACGGCGCAGAAGGAGTGTTGACCTGAATTCCTCTAATACGAGCATTCGTCTCAGTTACAAAAGGATTTCCACTATAACCAGGAATGGGCGTTGCTCCATATCCAGCCCCAGACACCAACACTGTTCCCAACAATAAAACTTTTAAGAGATTTTTATGCATAAATTCCCCCTTTTTATAAGTATACTTATCCACAGAGTACAGGGAAAAATGGTGGATGTCAAGGAATTTTTTATGTTTTAAAAAAAATGCGTCATTGTCATGCCTCGCTTGACGGGGCATCTTTTGATGAGATTCCCGCTCTCGCTATCGCTCGGCAGGAATGACAGAGTGGGGAAAGCGACAGGAATGACAGTATTTTTTATTTCTTCAAAATCTTTTTCAGGTATTTTCCCGTAAAACTGGCCGGAACTTTGGCAATCTCTTCGGGCGTGCCGGTGGCCACAATATTGCCCCCTGCATCACCGCCTTCGGGTCCAATGTCAATGACATAATCCGCCGATTTAATCACATCCAAGTTATGTTCAATAATCATAACGGTATTGCCTGCATTCACCAACATTTGAAGCACATCCAACAGCTTTTGAATATCTGCAAAATGAAGTCCCGTCGTCGGCTCATCCAAAATATAGAGGGTCTTACCCGTGGATTTCTTCGCGAGTTCCTTGGCAAGTTTGATGCGCTGCGCTTCGCCCCCCGACAAAGTCACCGCCGATTGCCCCAGCGCAATATAGCCCAAGCCCACACGGCGCA
>DFKU01000025.1:0-12393 GCA_002373615.1 Alphaproteobacteria bacterium UBA3637
TTTTCCACCAGTTGTTGCTCCAAACTTTCCAGCCAGAGGGGATCAGTTCGCCCTTCACGCAATAAACACAGCCATTGTTTCAATGCTGCCGAATAATCCGCTAAACGGTTGGCATGGTTGGGATCAAAAGCCTGAACAATGCGATCCAAAAAACGGCGTCTGGCATTGGGATCGCCGCAAAACAATCTATCTTGCGCGGGGGTCAGCCATAAACAGCGAAACACTTCCGCCAAATCCGATTGGCGCGTGGTCGGCTTGCCATTGATGCGTGTTTGCCGGCGCTCAGCCCCTTCCACCATGCCTGTACCAATTTTGTTATCCCCAAAGGGTGAATAGGTATCCGCCACTATGCTCCACAAAGGAAACACATCTTCCCCCATGCGACGCGCCACATCCGAAAGCCGGGCACTGCGCAGACCTCGCCCTGGGCTGAGATATGAAATTGCTTCTAAAATATTGGTCTTACCGGCACCATTATGCCCCACCAAAGCCACAGGCTCACCCCCGGTTCCCAAGGTCAAATCCATACTTTCATAGGAACGAAAGTTATTGAGTCTAAGCCTGCTGATCCCTGTTTTCATTCGGGGTTACACGCGCATTGGCATCAACACATACAAAGTGTTTTCGTCATTGGTGTCTTGCAAAATGACGGGCGATACACTGTCTTCAAAGAGCATTTGAGCTTGAGTCCCCTTGATTTGCGCCAAAATATCCAACAAATAACGGAAGTTAAAACCAATATCTGTGGCCACACCATCATAGGTGATATCTAATTCATCCTCGGCAGAGCCTTCATCTGCGGCAGCAGCGCTCACTTGCAATAAATTCGGTTGAATGGTGAGTTTAATTCCGCGCGATTTTTCGGATACAACGGACACACGTTCCACCACTTGGGACAGCGCTTTGGTATCGGCCACCATCTTCTTGTCATTATTTGCAGGAATCACCTTTTCATATTCCGGATAAGTGCCATCAATCAAACGGGAAGAAAGTTCCACCTTGTTCAATTTAAAGCGAATTTGGTTGGCAGACAAAGATACACCCACCGCATCCGCATTTTCACCCAATAATTTGGTGAGCTCGGTAATTGTTTTACGGGGAATAATCACACCGGGGATATCTTTGGCGCCTTCTGGCAAAGCCCGTTTGGTAAAGGCCAAACGATGCCCGTCGGTCGCCACGGCAATTAAATTTCCATCCTTTTGGTGCAAATAGATACCGTTTAAGTTATAACGCGTTTCTTCCACCGATACCGCAAAACCTGTTTTGCCAATCATATCGGCTAAATCAGCGGTTGCCAAATCAAAGGTAAAAGGGGCTTCTTCTTTCGCCATGGTGGGGAAGCCATCGGCGGGTAAACTGGCCAATGCAAAACGTGAACGTCCACATGCCAATGTCACTTGACCCGTGGTATCAGAAGCCGTTAAAGACAGTTGTGATCCATCGGGCAAACGGCGCACAATGTCATACAATTTGTGGGCAGGAACGGTGATGGCACCTTCTTCTTCCACTTCGGCGGGAACGATTTCCGCGATTTCAATTTCATTGTCGGTGGCCTTTAATGAAATTCCGTTCGGACCGGTTTCAATCAACACGTTGGATAAAACAGGGATTGTTTGACGTCTTTCCACAATGCTTTGAGTATGAGCCAAAGCCTTTAAAAGTTGAGCTTGATCAATTGTAATTTTTAACATCTTTTATTCTCCTTTTTTAGGGGTTATTTTTTGATAAATAAACCTTAGCAAATTTTGCCACAAAAAGCCACAAAAAAATGCCAAAAAGAACTTTTTTTTGAAAACAGGTGGATTTTTAACGAAAAAGATGCTATAAGAATCCCAAAAGGGGAGAAATATGACTTTTAAATTGGGGGAAAAATTTCTGTATCAAAAAGGAACGTTAAAGCGGGATTTTAAACCCACACCAAGTCGTCAAATTATCGGGCAAGAAAAAGCCCTGAACGCCTTGAATTTTGCTGCGAATCTATCCGCCCCCAATGCACATTTGGTGTGTTTGGGTCCCAAAGGGGTAGGGCGTACCAGTTTGACTTTGGATATTTTGCGTCAATTTGCCGAAAACAAGCCTGCCCCTGATGATTGGATTTATGTTGCCGATTTTAATGATTTATTGCATCCCACCCCCATTTCTTTGCCGGCAGGGCAGGGTCCCGCTTTCGCCAAAAAAATGGCACACTTAATAAACAATATTCAAGAAAGCCTAAAGACCCTTTTTTCTGATGAAAACTATCAAATTCAGCTGGCGCATATCCGTCAAAAATATGTAGCGGAAAAGCAGGCCGATTTTAACCGCTTGGCGGATCGAGTAGCGTCCCCTTTTACCACGCTTTCTAAAACCTCAAATGGGATTGTGGTGAGTCCCATCAAAGACGGGCAGATTTTGGTGCCGGATGTTTTTAATGCCTTGCCAGTGGAAGAAAGAAAATTTTTACTAAATGAAATGAAACAGGCGCAGGCGCGTTTGGAAAAGGCCTTAAAAGAAAGTACTTTTGATGCCGAAGCTGAGATAGATGAAATAAATGCCCTGAATGCTCGTTTGTCGGAAAAGTTGGTGGCAAAAAAATTTGCCCCCCTTCTTAAAAGTTATAACGTTTCTTCTTTGAAAACTTTTTTGGAGAACGCCCAAAAATACATTGTGGAAAATTTGAAATTATTACTTGCGGGGAACGAAAGCGCTTGGCGCCTTTTAGGTGTCAACGTTTTGGTGACGAACAATCCCCGGCAGGGGGCACCTGTTATTGCTCTGGATCATGTGGGATTAGGGGCGTTATTGGGTAAAATTGAACGCGAACAATGTGCAGGAAGCCTGATCAGCGACCATACCTTGATTCAAGCGGGGGCATTGCATCGGGCGAACGGAGGCTTTTTGGTTATTGAAGGAAAAGATTTGTTGAATGTGCCCCCCGTTTGGCAGGCCCTAAAACAAGCCCTTTATACCCACAAAATTCAAATGGAGGGGGCCGAAGAAGGTGTTTTTGCGGTTAAAACTTTGGTGCCAAAACCGATCCCCCTAAATCTGAAAGTGGTCTTGGTGGGGGATACCGGTTTATATTATAATTTCGCGGCCAAAGAAGAGGACTTTGAAGAATTGTTTAAACTTCAGGCGCGCTTTAATGAAAAAATGCCCCGTACCTCTGCCTCAGAAACAGACTATGCCAATGTATTGGCCGATTTTGTAAAACGCAATCAATTGCTCCCCTTTGATGTGCCAGCTTATAATCGTTTGATTGAATTTTCAGCGCGTTTGGCACAAGATCAATCAGGGCTTTCCACCCGCTTTGTCCGGGTGCATGATTTAATGCGTGAAGCCGATTTTGTTTCACGTGAAACAGGTGGTAAGAATGTGTCCGCTCTGGAAATTGAGCAAGCCTTGCAGGGGCGTGAAAATCGTTTATCAACTGCCCATTCGGAATGGTTGGAAACCGCCAAAAGGGGCTTGTTGAAATTGAATTTATCAGGAAGCGCCATTGGTCAAATCAATGCTTTGGTTGTGCACGAATTGGGGGCCTTTCAATTTGGGCGTCCGTCCCGTGTGACTTGTCGTGTGCGTTTGGGATCAGGAAATGTGGCCGATATTGAACGGGAAGTGTCACTGGGGGGGACTTTGCACAGTAAAGGCGTCCTGATTCTGGGGGCTTATTTATCCGCAAAATATGGGCAAGAATATACCTTACCCATTGATGCCAGCTTGGTTTGGGAACAATCTTACAGTGAACTGGATGGCGATTCGGCCAGCTCTGCCGAACTCTATGCCCTGATGTCCGCCATTGGAGGGATTCCCATCAATCAGGCAATAGCGGTGACAGGCTCTGTCAATCAAATGGGCGAAATTCAAGCGGTGGGGGCCATCAATGAAAAGATCGAAGGCTTTTATGATGCCTGCCAAGCTTTGGGGATGACAGGCAAGCAGGGCGTAATGATTCCCGAAGTTTCCGTTGGTAATTTAATGTTGGCCGAACGTGTTCGTCAAGCCGTTAAAAACAAAAAGTTTCACATTTGGACGGTAAAATCCATTGAGGAGGGATTTAGCCTGTTGACAGGCCTGGATGCCACGGCTTTCAATAAGAAAATTCGTGAAGCTCTGTCCCATTATCATTATCTTGCCAAGAAATAATTGCTTTTTTGTTTTTATTGTGTTAGAATGCCTTTGCCCGAAAGGGTGGGGTATCATAGCCTCTCTCAATACGTCCAGCAGGACGAAGATCTTCAATCGGTAAAGTCCGGTTGGATGGCCGCTAAATAAGGGACTTTGTCTTGAATAGGTGGCACTATTTATTGAGTAGTTATGATCTCCAACCACTTTCTAAGTGGTTTAAATTTTTATTTAAGGAGTATGAAATGCAAAAATTCTTTTTAATTTTAATAGTATTTGCTTTGGCAGGATGCACCTATGCGGGGCCTTTTGTGACACATATATCACAAAATAAAGATGGGAGCTTAACTGTGGAAAAATGCATGGTGGAACACAATGCTTTTTCTGGCGCCGTCGCCACTACAAATTGCACCCAATCTAAAGTATAAAAAATCCCCGTCCGAAAGGGGCGGGGCAAAATATTTAGAACTTTTATTTTGGGGCAACCAACATGCTCATATTCCGCCCTTCCACTTTGGGGGCGTTTTCCACCTTGGCAATATCAGCAATTTCATTTTCGGCGCGTTTTAATACTTCAGCCCCCAAATCTTGATAGGACATTTCACGGCCACGGAAACGAATCGTAAATTTGACTTTGTTGCCTTCCGTTAAAAACTTGCGTGCATTACGCATTTTAAAAGTGTAATCATTATCGCCAATATTGGGAGTAAATTTAATTTCCTTTGTTTCCACCACTTTTTGTTTTTTCTTGGCTTCCTGACGACGTTTTTGTAATTCATATTTGTATTTGCCGGCATCCAAAATTTTACACACGGGGATTGGACCTGCATTTGAAATTTCCACCAAATCCAAACCAGCCTCATCCGCATAGCGCAAGGCTTCTCTGATCACAACAATACCGACATTTTCGCCATTTTGTAAAATTAAACGTACTTGAGGGGCTGTAATTTGCCCGTTGACTCTTGGTTCATCTTTACCCGATGATTGGGGTTTATTTAAATTTAAAATAGTACTTCTCCAAAAAAATATTTAACACAGGGTCTATTTTAGCGTTTTTTTTAAAGACATTCAAGTTTTTTTTTGCTATACTGACAAAAAAGGGTGGAAAAATGATTTTAAAAATAGTTTTGTCCATATTGATTTTAATTTTTTCTGGGCCAACTTGGGCAGAATGGCCCCGTTTTGTCCCCGTTGAAAAGTCAGAATCAGGTATTGGAAAATGGCAAGAACTTCCTTTTGGAGGGGTGCGTCTTCTTTCTTGTACAACAGGAGTCAAGGGTTTATCCATGGTGGTGGGGGGATTGCAGGTCAAGTTAGCCGATGGTTGGACGATGAAAAAGCCCAGCTTACGTTCTTTGGATGAAAACATCCCCGTTTGGATGGAATCCCCTTTGCGCCCCGGATCCGGGAAAAATACAACCTATCAAGGGGAAGTTTTTTTCCCCCTTGTGTTTGCCAGAAATTTACAAGTGGTATCACCTTTTAATTTCGGACTTCAGGGGGATTTTCCTGTATGTTATAAAAACAGGTGTATGACTCTTCCCCTACAAATGCACCTTTCATTGCCTGCGGATGAATCAGATTACACAACGGCGTGTGCCTATATTTTGGATCAACAAAAGCAGGTGCCTTTGTTGGGTGAAGTAATGGGCGTTAAAGGGGCTGCTTGGACGGATAATGATGATCTTGTGATGGCTTTTGAAGGCATTAAAAATCCAAGTATTGCTTTTTTACAAACCCCTGATCAAGATGATTTTCAGGTGGTGGAAACTCAGCTGGAAAAAACGGGTCTTATCATGCGGGTAAAAACAAATCCGTGGACCATCGGACAAAAAAAAGAATGGATTTTAATCACCAATAAAGGGGCTTTTCGTGTGCCTGTTTTGATGCAGGAAAATCTTGTTCATTTGCCGCCTTCTCCTTTGCCCTTTTCCACATGGTGGCTGGGATGGAATTTTATCTTTTTTACCCCCTTGTTTATTTGGTGGGGGCTGGGGGTAAAGCGGACAAATAAAGAATGGCAACGGGAAATTTTAAAGTTTTGCTGGGTGCTTCCTGTTCTTTTTTGTTTTCGGTTGATTTTCAATCAGTATTTTAGTTTTGATTGGGGTTGGTACACAATTTTCCTGTTATCTCTTGTTTGTATATTCCCCCCGCAAAAAAAGGAAACGGCCTTTGTTTTGTTTTTAATTTGGCCTTATTTTCCCAAAGTCCCCGAAATGCCTTTTTTTCTTTTGGTTGTGTGGTTTTTTGTGATGTTATTAGAAATGCTGGCCCCTTTTGCATTTCTTTATGTTAAAACTGCTGAGGTTGGGAAAATTTTGCGTTCCCTTAAACAGAAAAATTTCTTTATGTATAATTTGACCTTTTTGTTTCCCACAGTGATCCTTTTGATGGGAAGTATTTGGGGTGTTTTTCAAAACAAAATTTCCTATCAAAATGAATTGAATCAAAATGGTTTTACGGTCATTGCAGCGGCACAGGATTTTGAAGGCAAACAAAAAATACCTGAGGTTTTCTTTGTTGATCCAACTTCTGTTCCGGGGGAAACTTTACAAAAGATGTATGAAAGAAAGACACCTTTAGTGATATGGCAAGATGAATGGGGACGCGTTATTTTGCCCCCGAACAGTTCTTTATCGGATTTATTCAAATTTATCTCAAATTGGCAAACTTATCACGCATTATACAAGCCATAGTATCCACGCGTTCATTTTCCGGGTGGCCGGCATGCCCTTTGACCCAATGCCAAGTGATTGTATGTTTTTCAAATAAGGGAATCAATTTTTCCCATAATTCACGGTTTAAAACGGGTTTCTTATCCGCCTTTTTCCAACCCTTTTGAATCCACCCGTCCAGCCATTTTGTAGCGCCTTCCAACACATACTTGCTGTCAGTAAATAATTCTACTTCACAGGGCTTTTTTAAAAGGGAAAGTCCCTCAATGACTGCGGTCAATTCCATTTGATTATTGGTGGTTTCCTGGGCCCCCCCTGAAATTTCTTTTTGAGCGTCATTATACCTTAACAAACACGCCCATCCCCCGGGGCCAGGATTTCCCGAACAGGCGCCATCTGTGTAAAGAAAAACTTTACTCATCTGTATCGTTATTTAAAATAATTTTATACAGCTCTTTGGGAAGCTCTGATTTCTTCATTTCTGCCAAAGCGGATTCATTACGCAAAATTTTGGATAACTTTGCTAAAGCTTTTAAATGGTCTGCCCCTGCATTGGGGGGAACCAATAACAAAAACAAAAATTCCACAGGATTATCATCTGTGGCTTCAAAATCCATAGGAACGGATTTCACAAAAGCACAATAAAGTTTTTTTAATCCCTGTATGGGCGAATGGGGAATGGCCACACCGCGACCAATCCCCGTTGTTCCCAATCGTTCCCGTTCAATCAATGCATCCAAGATAACAGTTTCGGAAAGCCCTGTTTTTTCGGCGGCTAAATGAGCCATTTTTTCTAACATTTTTCGTTTTGGCAGAACATTTTTTTCCACCCATACACAGTCTTGAGAAAGAATATCTTGGATCTTCATAGGAACTCCTTATTTTTTGTTGTTCGGATCAACCCAACCGATATTGCCGTCGTTGCGGCGATATACCATATTCAATTCTCCATGGGCCGAATTGCGGAACAAGTAAGCCGGCAATCCCGCCAAATCCATTTGCATGACTGCTTGGCTGACCGTGCAAGTGGGCATATCCTCTTGCATTTCGGCAATAATAACAGGGGCATCCCCGATGGGTTCTTCCTCTGGGGCACTTAACACAGAAACGGCCACTTTTTGAAGCGAATCCGCTTTATGTTCCACCATTTTGTTTTTGTATTTTTTCAGTTGCGTTCCCATTTTACGAAGCGCTTCATCCAAGGCGCCATAGGCATCCACCGCTTGACCGGAAGCTGAAATTTTTAATCCTGTGCCCGGACGCACCGTAATTTCTGTTTTAAAATCATTCCCTTCATGGGAGACAGAAACGGCGGCTTCACGCGCCTTTTCAAAGTATTTTGTAACAACACCGTCAATCGCTTTTTCGGCATATTCACGCCAGCTGGCACCTAAATCAATTTGATGTCCTGTTAAAGTAATTTGCATTTTTTCCTTCCTTTCATTACAATAAGTTGAACGATAAAAGGAGAATAGCTTTTTTTGAAAGGATTGTCAAGCGTGGAAAATTTTGGGCTTTATATTCATTGGCCGTATTGTCTTTCTAAGTGTCCCTATTGTGATTTTGCCAGCCGGCCGATGGTGGGACAAGAAGATATTTTAAAAACAGGCTATGTGCGCGATATTCAAAACGCCCCTAAGGGCGTGTTGACCAGCCTTTATTTTGGCGGTGGTACCCCCAGTATGATGAGTGAGAAATTTTTTGATTTTTTAATGCACGAAATTACAAATCATTTTTCCATTGCGCCCGATGCAGAAATTACTTTAGAGGCAAATCCGGATGCCATTACCCCCGATAAAATGCGTTTTTTTCGGGATAATGGCGTGAATCGTTTATCGGTGGGCGTGCAATCTCTTCGTCCGGGTCATTTAAAATTTTTGGGGCGCCGGCATTCTGTGGCAACAGCGTGGAACACGGTGCATCAAGCATCAAAAATTTTTCCCCGCATCAATATGGATTTAATCTATGGTCTGCCCCATCAAAGTTTAAAATCGTGGCAAGAGGAATTAAAAACCGCTTTGGCATTGGATTTGGGGCATTATTCGTTTTATCAACTCACCATTGAGGAAAACACCGTCTTTGGTAAAAAGAAAGTGCAAACTTGCTCTGAAAAACAGGCGGTGCGCCTTTATGAACTCACCGATGAAATCATGAATAAAGCGGGGATTCCTGCCTATGAAGTATCCAATTATGCAAAAAAAGGTGAAGAAAGTCGGCATAACATGCTGTACTGGACAGGGGGTAATTTTATTGGGATTGGCCCTTCTGCCCAAGGGCGCATTGGCAATACCGCCACCCAAAACGAACGTTGGGTGGGTGATTGGCTGAAAATAGCGACACACAAAGAAGTTTTAACACCTGAACAAGTTCAAATGGAACACTTGATTATGGGACTTCGCTTGCGCCAAAAATTTTACCCTAAACAAAATTTAAATCCTGATAAAATTAAAGAGGCTGTTCGGCGGGGTTGGATAATTGAAAATCCCCAAGGGATTCGTCCGACATTACAGGGGACATTGATGCTGAATCAATTGATTCTGTTATTGGCATAAAATCTTCCTCTAAATCATCGGGGGCAGGGGTCACTTCCGTGACACCACGCACTGTTTTACGTACAATACGTAATCCCCTTTTATTGGTGCCATTTGCATTTAATTTAATCAGGCCATCCACCCCTTGATAAGCACCAGAATCGCGTAAAGTCTTTAAGGATACAGGACCTTTTTTGGATTCTTGCGCCACCCAGTTCACAGAATCATAGCCCAGGCTGGTCAAGCGAATCGGGGTTTTTCCAAAGGCGTTTTTGTATTTCCTGCTAAAGGTATTGTTGGCGGGCAAGTCGGCCATTAAAACACCATTTAAGGCACGATCTTTAATGGCTTTTGCACTGGCTAAAGTATAGATGGGAATAATTTCGGGGCTTACATCATAGAAGGCCAAAATGGACATGACCTGGGTCAGCTTTGTTCCTTCTTCAAAAACCAATAAACTGTCGAATTCCAGGCGTTCTTCCATGGGGGTGGCCAATAATTCTTGTTCTTCTTCGGTTAAATCCTTTTTCTTGGGGTTGATAAAGCGTGGTAAAATTTTCAAAATATCGGCGGACATGTCGGCCTTTTTCGCATCATAAAGGGCATAAGTTTGCAAACTCATATCAGGGCATTCTTGCAAGGCATTTTCCAGGGCATTCATCACAATTTCCCCCGTTTTCCCTTCGGGGCCAATGACCGCCAATTTTTGTTTTCCTGACAGGCAATTTTGACGCACAAGCGCGCGAATTTGTTCGGGGATTAAAACAGCCATCGAGGCGCGCTCAGAATTTAAAATCGTATTATCGGACGTGTATCCTAAAACAGGTTTATTTATCAAACTGGGGCTGGGAAGCGCACGGAATTCATCGGCAAAAACGGGCCCTAAAATCACATTGGAATTTTCTGAAAGCGCTTTATCATAAGCCTTTTGGGTGCCCTCTGCGGTGCTTTGGGTATCAAAAAATAACAGCTTAACGGGCGCGTCTGGATTTTCATCCATGGCCAACAGGGCAGCATTTTGAAAACTTGTTCCCGTGGCTTCCCATGTGCCAGAAAGGGGCAGCAACATAGAAACAGTGGTGGCGTTTTTATTCATTTCTAAATCAGAAATATCCACATTGTCTGTGTGAAAATAGGAAGTAATTTCAGGACCCGTTGAACATCCCGCCAAAAACAATCCAATAAAAATCCACAGCTTTTTCATGAAAACTCCTTTTGTTTTTTGTTTTCTTATGATAGAATAAACTTTGAAAATTTTCAAGATATTTTTGAAAGGAACAACATGCTTTATTTAGTGGCCACACCAATCGGAAATTTGGGGGATTTTTCGCCCAGGGCTCGGGAAGTTTTGGAATCTGTAGATTTGGTGGCGTGTGAAGACACCCGTACAAGCCGTCAGCTTTTTTCTTTACTGGGGGTTCAGGTGAAAGCAACCACAGCCTATCATGATTTTAACGAAGAAAAAGCAACCGAAAATTTGATTCAAAAATTAAAAACGGGCATGGATATTGCCCTGGTGTCGGACGCAGGCATGCCGCTTGTTTCAGACCCCGGATATCGGTTGGTAAAAGCATGTCATGAACAAGGGATTTCTGTCACCTCTGTGCCGGGCGCCAACGCGGTTTTAACGGCATTGCAGTTATCAGGGCTCCCCACAGATAAGTTTTATTTTGGGGGCTTTTTACCCCCCAAATCCAGCGCCCGTAAAAGTGTATTAAAAAGTGTTGAGGCTTTATCTGCCACATTGATTTTTTATGAAACAGCCCGCCGATTGAAAGAGGCACTTTCTGATATAGAAAAAACTTTGGGAAATCGTCCAATGGCGGTGGTACGGGAACTCACCAAAAAATTTGAAGAGGTGAAATGTGGGACGCCTGATGAATTAAATGCTTATTTTTCTGAAGCGCCAAAGGGCGAGATAGTGTTAGTCATTGAAGGGGCGAAGGAAAAAGAAAAGACTATCCCCGATATTTCCATCCCAGATTTGCGCCAAAATTTATCAGTAAAAGATACCGCTTTTGTGTGGGCGCTGATAACAGGAAAATCCAAAAAGGAAGCCTATAATGAAGTTTTGGAAAACGACAAATTATAAGGCGGGGCATTTTGCCGAAAAAGTGGCACTTGCCTGGTTGATGCTGCGGGGGTATTGGCCGGTCGCCATGAACTTTGTGGTGGGGCGTGGCACAGGCGCAGGCGAAGTGGATTTAATTGTGAGGCGTGGTAAAACTTTAGTTTTTGTGGAAGTCAAAAAACGTCCCGATGAAGAACGGGCGCGCTTGGCCATTCATCCCAAAAATCAAGTGCGTATTACACGTACAAGTGAAGTTTTTTTAGCACGCCATCCCAAGTATAAAAAATTTAATGTGCGTTATGATGCCGTCTTTATCAGCCCGAAACATTTCCCAAAACACCTGAAAAATGCATGGTATCCTTTTTGCTTGTTGCTGTTGTTATCGGGGTGTCAAATATGGACTCCTTTATTTAATGCGGTGCATTCGGTGGGAACCGTTATTGCAGACGATCGCCCTGTGGGGGAGGATGTGGGGGATATCGCTCTTTATACTAGGGTTAAGAAAAATTTATCCGCGGCGCAATCGCAATTTTTATTGGATGTGCAGGTGACCGTCTTTCAGGGGGAAGTCCTGCTGACCGGCGCTCTCCCCAGTATTGATTTGGTTGACCAGGCGGTTATGGCGGCGTGGCAGGATTCGGATGTCAGACGCGTTTATAATTATATTCGCTTGGGGCAGGCGTCAGAATTTGTGGATACTTCCTCAGATGCGGCGGTTGCCAGCGCCATTAAAACACAACTGATGCTGACCAAAGGGATTAAGGCCAGCAATTATAAAGTCGTGGTGGAAAGCGGGGTTGTGTATGTGATGGGCTTGGAATCTACCCCCGAAGAATGGGAAGCCGCTCGAGAAATCATCGCCGATACGACGGGCGTTCAAAAAATCATTTATTTAATGCATCCAAAAAAATAAGCGTGGATGGCGTTTTCTTAGTCCTACTAAAAACCTCTGACCTATTCAATTTATTTAGTCAGCACCACCCACATATGAAAAAAATCCACATTT